>WREQ01000011.1 GCA_009779255.1 Dehalococcoidia bacterium | reverse complement strand
TACGAAATCTGCGGTGATTTTTATGAAGAATATCCGCTTAATGAAATCTGCATGGGGGATAACAGGAATTACCTTGTAAGAGTCATGGTTCCTATCCGAAAGAAAAGAGGCAAGAAGGCGTCAAAAGCTGAAGCGCCAGTAGCAAAGGTCATAAATCCATGCTGGAGGAACGAGCCTGTGAGTAACGAAGCATCCGGAGGAGGCGGGGAGTAGTAACTGACACCCCTCCGCCACCAGATCCTTCGGTCGCTACGCTCCCTTCAGGACGGACTTGGTCATGGTCGTAAATCCATGCTGGAGGAACGAGCTTGCGAGTGACGAAGCATCCAGTGGGGTGGTGGATGATTACTCCCCGCCACCAGATCCTTCGGTCGCTATGCTCCCTCCAGGATGGACTTGTACGAAACTGAAAACTGAAATCTGATAACTGACCACTTATTAACTACTCTTTGTGACACAATGGATAGTTTGCTGTTAGAATGAGTCGTTAACTAAAACCATCAGTCACAGACAGGAAACCATATGCCGAAACCGGATTTAATACTGCTACACGCGCCGTCAGTTTATGACTTCCGCAATGTACCACAGCTCTATGGGCCAGCCTCCGACCTGGTTATTTCCACACCAGCTTTCGAGATGTACCCCATCGGCTTTTCCAGCATTGTCGAACATCTCGAACAGTCCGGCTGCCATGTACGGCTGGTAAACCTTGCGCTACGCATGCTGCGTTCAGCCAGATTTGATGCCGAAAAGTTCATTGCCGGCCTCAATGCACCGGTCTTCGGCATTGATTTGCATTGGCTTGTACATGCTCACGGCGCCATTGAGGTAGCGAAGCTGGTCAGGAAACATCATCCAAAGGCCAAAATCATCATGGGAGGCTTCTCCGCATCGTATTTCCACCGAGAGTTGATTAACTATCCGGAAGTGGATTTCGTAATGCGCGGCGATTCCACAGAGGAACTGATGCTGCGGCTGGTGCGGGCGGTAACAAAGGGAGATGCCGTGGGGAATATTCCTAACCTGATATGGAAAGACGCTTCCGGCATCCACGACAACGGACTGACACATGTACCGGACAACATTTCGAACGTAATGCAGAATCATTACCTCGCGGTGGCCAGGAGCGTGCTGCGCTTTTTCGACTTCACCAGCACGATTCCGGTCAAGGAGTGGCTGAACTATCCTGTAACCGCCGTGCTGACTTGCAAAGGCTGCGAAAACGACTGCGTTTTCTGCGGCGGGGCGCGCTCGGCGGTGCGGCGCACAGTAGGGCGCGAAAGAACAGCCTTCCGCACCGCGCAGGATATTTTTAACGACATCAAAAATATTTCCAAAATCTCGCGCGGACCAATCTTCGTGCTGAGCGACATACGCATGGGCGGGGAGGAACGCGCCTACGAACTGCTGCGACTGCTGAAGCGGCATCCAGTGCGCAACACCATTGATTTTGAACTGTTCACCCCACCCACGCCGGCCTTTATTGAGGCGATTGCCGACGCCAAACCCGGCTTCGCCATTGATATCTCGCCCCACTCGCACGACATTAACGTGCGCCGCGCCATGGGACTCGACTATACCAACGAGGAACTGGAGACCGGCATTTCTGCGGCACTGGCAGCCGGAGCTTCGCGTTTCGAAGTGTATTTCATGATAGGACTGCCTGAGCAGACGCCTGAATCAGTAGAGGAAACTCTGGATTACTGCGATTACCTGTACCGCAAATTCCACGCCGACAAGCGGCTGCTGCTTTTCATCGGGCCGTTATCGCCCTTTCTTGACCCCGGCAGCCCCGGTTTCGAAGACCCAGAGAAATATGGCTACCGCCTGATTCATCGTACGCTGGAAGAGCATCGCAACGCGCTCGTCCGTCCCACCTGGGGGGAGACGCTCAACTACGAAACGAAATGGATGTCCCGCGCACAGATAGTTGAGTCAACCTACACCGCCATCGAACGCCTCATGGGGTTGAAGCAGCAGTACGGGCTGGTTTCTCAGAGGCAAGCGGACAGGCAGACCGACCGCATACGCAAAGTGCGGGAGATGGAGAAACACATATCGGAAATCGTAAAAAGCGGTTCAGATGACGGCAGGCTCGCGGCGCTGAAGCCGGAAATAGACCTGATTAACGGCGTGAAGTCGCTTGACCGACGTCAGATAAAGGTGCCAATGGGACTGACACGACTAAGGTATCTAAGCACGCTTGTTGAAATGATTAAAAAGTGGAAACTGTTGGAAGGGAAGTGAAATTGGTAGCGGGGGTTGGATTCGAACCAACGGCCTTCGGGTTATGAGCCCGACGAGCTGCCACTGCTCCACCCCGCGTCGCCAGTCCTATCAGTATATGCCGTAAACAAAGACCTGTCAAACGCGTCGTGGTGTTTACAACTGCCGCGGAGACCACCTTATGCGGCCAGACGGAAGCAAGATTCACGAAGAATGTGTTTTAACAGCCCGGCGTACAATGAGAATTTGAAGTAACGCTACCTGTCCGGTTTGCTTTCGTCCGACTTATTGCCGTATCTCTCCGGCCACCAGTTTTTGAGGCGCGCCAGCACCTGTTTCTCAAAACCCTGCTCTGACGGCTCGTAGAACTGCCGCCCCTTGAGCGAATCGGGAAGGTTTTGCTGACGCACAAAATGCCCCTTGAACTCGTGGGCGTATTTATAGCCTTCGCCGTAGCCAATATCCCGCATCAATTTGGTAGGTGCGTTGCGCAGATGCAGCGGCACCGGCTCGTTGCGTCCGTGCGTCACCTCGCGCCTGACATTGGAGTAAGCGGTGTACAGCGAGTTGCTCTTTGGAGCGGTTGCGAGATAGACCACCGCCTGGGCAAGCGCCAGATTCCCTTCCGGCATGCCGATGAAATGCACCGCCTGCTGGGCGGCCATGGCAACCACCAGCGCCTGCGGATCAGCCATGCCAACATCCTCGGAGGCGAATCGCACCAACCGCCGCACAATGTACAGAGGGTCGTCACCTGCCTCCACCATGCGTGCCAGCCAGTAGAGCGCAGCATCTGGGTCAGAGCCGCGCATGGTCTTGTGCAAAGCCGAAATGATGTCGTAATGCTGCTCGCCGTTCTTGTCGTAAAGTATGGCGCGGTGCTGAACGGCGTCCTCCACGACCGGCAGGGTGATAAACCGCCGCCCCTCCACGTCCGGTGGTGTTGTCATCGCCGCCACCTCAAGAGCGTTGAGAGCCGTCCTGGCATCGGCGTTGGACATCGAGACCAGATAGTCCAGCGCCGGTTCGTCGAGCGCGACATTGAATGCACCCAGCCCACGCTCCCGATCGTCGATGGCGCGACTGACAATGGCGGCAATTTCGGGCGGAGCCAAAGGTTTTAATACGAACACCTGCGAGCGTGACAGCAACGGTGAAATCACCTCAAAAGATGGGTTTTCGGTGGTAGCGCCAATAAAGGTTACCGTGCCGTCCTCAACGTGGGGCAAGATAGCGTCCTGCTGCGCCTTGTTGAAGCGGTGAATCTCGTCGATGAAGAGTAATGTCCTCTGCCCATAGAGTTTGCGGCGCTCCCGCGCCTCTTCGATGACCTTGCGCAAGTCAGCCACACCGGCGCTGACCGCCGAGACCGAGGAAAAGTGCGCAGATGTGGCCTGTGCCATGATATAGGCCAGAGTAGTCTTGCCGGAGCCAGGCGGCCCCCACAGCACCACCGACGGCAGCGTGCCGGAATTGATGGCGCGACGCAGAACGCGCCCTTCCCCGATGATGTGTTCCTGGCCGACAAATTCGGCAAGCGTAGCAGGGCGCATACGGGCGGCCAGCGGCGCCCCCTTCAGTCTGTCCTTCTCCAGTTGATGGTCGAACATGTCCATAAACGCCATGATTGTAGCATGTTATCCATAATATCTACACACGGATCCTTCGCCGCACTCCAGAATGAAATCCCGAGCCGTCAGTGCCGGATTTATGGGCAACACAAGCTCCGCCTGCTCCGCTATGTCGGCGAAGGAGACGAACTGCGGGTCGATTTTCAGGAAGGGGAAGTTGGTGGGCATGGGGGAGTTACCCCACACGGCTTTTAATCTGCATATCTATGTCATTGCACACGGCTTCAAATTGTTTGTCAATCTCGCTGTTTGTGTAACGTATCGTTGTAATCCCAAAGCTTTGCATAAACTGTTCACGTTCAACATCGTAATGCATCCCATCTTTCGAAAAATGCTGACTGCCATCCAATTCAATAACAAGTTTTGCTTTCGCGCAGTAAAAATCAGCAATAAACCGGCCTATAACCCTTTGCCGCATGACACGGACAGGATAAGTACGAAGAAAATCGTACCACAGATGGCGTTCCTGTGGCGTCATATTTTTTCGCAATTCTCTGGCGTTCGGCGTAAGAATAGGGTTCATTTTTCGATTATGCGGCATCTTTTTACATTCCAATACTTAGAGGGTACTTCTCCCTCCGTCCGCCTTTCGGCGGCCACCTCCCTCATCTTGAGGGAGGCTTTTTCCTTTGTCTCCATCGTTTTGAGAGAGGCTTATTCCCTTGCCCCACTCGTCATTTAGAGAGGTTTTTTCCTTGTCCCCCTCGTTTCGAGGGAGGCTTTTTCCCTTGTCCCACTCATCTTGATGGAGGCTTTTTCCTTGTCCCCCTCGTTTTGAGGGGGATGTCGCCACAGCGACAGGGGGAGAGGAAATCGAAGTTGGTGGGCATGGAGGGTCACCTCACGATTTTATACTCGATTCATAGTATATGGTCGAAATCTAATCCATAACTCATGAAATTCTTTTTTCCAAGCCATCTCAAAATACCTCCCCGCTAAAACACTTTTGCATCAACGCTTTATACAAATATTCTAACATATCTACCCTTCGCTGTAACTCAACCCTTGACTTATCAACAGCCTGAACGAACTCTGCAAAGCGGTCTTGGAGCTCGAGTGGGAAAGTAATATAGGTTCTGTCAAGCAAGGATTTTTGTTTCCACCTTGACCGCCCCCGCGCTTACCGCTAGACTTTCAGCATGTTCGTTATCGGCATAACCGGTTTACTCGGCTCGGGTAAAAGCACCGTGGCCGGATTTCTGCGCGAATTGGGCGTGCCGGTGATAGACGCCGACAGAGTCGGCCACCAAGTCTATATGCCAGGCACAGTCGGGCACAAAGCGCTTGTAACAGCATTTGGGAGACACATACTGGCGGGAGACGGGACCGTGGACCGCAAAATCCTCGGCAATATTGTCTTCAGTGATGCCTCATCTCTCGAAAAACTTAACGCTATCGTGCATCCGCTGATTCTGGATGAAGTCAGCAGGCAGCTTGGTGAGTTGAACGAGAGAGCCACTGCCACCGCAGCCGTGGAAGCTGCTCTGCTGGTGCAGGCCGGATGGAGGCCTATGGTCGATGAATTGTGGGTCACCACGGCTCCCCGCGAAATTATCTACGCCCGCATGGCCGCCAAGTGGAACTGGACTACCGAACAGGTGGATGCGCGTCTCGCAACACAGGATTCCCCGAAAGAACAGACGAAATACGCCACCTGCGTCATTGATACCAACGTGCCGCTCCATGAACTCAAAGCCAGAGTTGAGACGCTCTGGAGAGAAATCCAGAGCAAGTTGCCATCGTGAACTACGACTTTCTCGGCTTTATCGCCGGAATTTTCACCACTTTCAGCATGGCGCCGCAATTATGGCGCGTGTTGCGCCTCAGGAGCGCCCGCGAACTCAGTCTCGTTTTCATCCTCTGTATGGCTTTCGGCAACCTGCTGTGGCTGATTTACGGAATCCTTGACGGTCAGGCGCCCATCATCCTGTGGAACTCTGTCTCGATAACGCTGGCATGCGGACTGATCATCGCCAAACTTAAATACAACGCATAACCCCATTGCCATATTATTGTTCTAATTTGGTAAATAGGGAGGTGATAATGGAAAATTCGTTCATCGCTCAAGTTAAATTATTTGAGCGGGAAAAAGGTTGGCACTATGTTTCCGTACCGACTGCTTTAAGCAAACCCATCGAATATCTTGCAGACCGTGAATTGATCGCGGTTAACGCCAAAGTGGGCAATTCGGTGTGGCAAACATCATTATTGCCGATGGGTGACGGCACACATTTTATCGCCCTGCCAGCAAAGGTGCGTTCCAAAGAAAAGCTATCACTCGGTGCGGAAATTGAGGTTTCATTTGAAGCGAAAACGATGAAAAGCACCCAGAGGTCTGTTTGCCACTTTGATTTTGGGAACGATGGTTAATAGCGTACCGCTTATGACAACGCTTACAGCCGCTTCTTTCCTATGTTGAAGGAAAGCACGCATCCCAGACAGAAGGTTATCACACCGGCGACGATAATCCATGCAGAAACACCGCTTGCATAGACTATAGGATTTTTGAACAGGACGCAGAGCGAACCAAGCATGATGCCCAGAATTATCGAATAGGTGGTTCTGGAATGATTTTTTAAAAGCTTCCCAATCAGTCTGGCCATGGAAAGCCCGCCGATTATTATGCCTATCGCCAGAGGTATCAGCACTTTGCATATACTCAGCATCAGGTCGATATTTGTTATATCGGTCAGCAGTGTCCTGATTAACGAGACGGCATAGATTGCCAAAGGATAAACCCCCAATAAAAGCAAAACAAAAGAACCGCTGATGCCGGGTATAACCAGCGCGGCGGCTGCGACAATTCCCGCAACCAGTATAAAAATCATGTAAGGAAAGCCGATGGTATGTATCATCTCTTCCGGACTGGTGGCAGAATCACCGGTTCTCAGGAAGGACAGCGCCAGCAGAAACACAAACGGTATTACAATCAAAAGGATGTCCCGAAACTGCAGGCGACGACCCTGTTCTTTGACTTTCGCGTAAATGTGAGGAATGATACCGGCGATAAGCCCGATAAAGAACAGCATGGTCGGAAACGAATAATTGGCCAGCAGGAAATTTATCAGCGAACTGAACAGCAATATCCCCACCGCGATGCCCAGCACCAGCGGAATAAGAAATTTCAGCCGTTTTTTGATATTTTCCGAAAAGTGGTTGATTGTTTCAATCAGTTCAAAGTAAAACCCCAGTATAAGCGCAATGGTCCCTCCGCTTACACCCGGAACGGTTTCCGTTATTCCAAATGCCAGCCCGTTAAAAAAATCCCTGATTGTTTTTTTCACTCTGCCGCCTCCGGCTGCATTGTTTCTCCCTGATGATGTTCACATTTTATATCAATGAACTAAAGCCGGCTAACTCTTACCAAAATACCCCAGCGCCGCCTTGACTTTTTCTTCAAGCGTCAATTTTTTACCTCTGGGCAACGCTGCCACCGCATTGGACGCCTCGGAGGCGGAGTAACCCAACCCCAGTAGCGCCGCCACCACTTCTCCGTCCTCCTCCCCAATCAGCACCACTCTGGCACCCGTCCAGCCGGTCTTTACCTTGTCCCTAAGTTCCAGAACAAGCCGCCCCGCCAATTTTTTCCCCACACCAGGGATGGAGGTGAGCAATTCCTCGCTGCCAGCGGCAATGGCGGAAACCAGCTGCTCCACGCTCATGGCAGACAGCAGCGCCAGCGCCAGTTTCGGCCCGAAACCGGAAACATTTATCAGCATCTCAAACAGCTTCTTATCATCCTCGGACGCGAAACCGTAAAGCAAGATGGCGTCCTCACGCACATAAGTATGAATATGCACCCGCACTGCGTCACCAATGTTGCCAAGCGCAAGAAGAGCGGAAGCCGGCATGAATACCTGGAATCCCACATCCCTGACGTTGATGACGGCGTATTCAGCAGAAAGCGATTCTATGTTGCCCCTGAGCGATGAAATCATATTCCCTCCATACCGCGTACCCCATGGCAGCGGCTACCGATACCTGTCCTCGCCTAAAATTTCCCTGAGCCTGCTCTCCCTCAAATGGCAGATGGCAACGGCCAAGGCGTCGGCGGCGTCGTTTGGCTCAGGCACTTCGTCCAACTCCAGCAGCATCTTGACCATTTGCTGTACCTGCTCTTTCGACGAAGCTCCGTAGTCAGCCACATGGTGTTTGACCTGCGCCGGCGAATATTCGTAAATGGGAATGCCATTTTGGGCAGCAAGCAGAAAGACTATGGCCTGCGCTTTGCCGATAGCAAAAGCCGATTTGACGTTATCGCCGACAAATGGGGATTCAATCGCAATAACGTCCGGCCGGTACCTGCGGACGACTTCGCCCAACCCTTCGTATAAAAAAAGCAGGCGCTCCGACATTGCGGAGCGCGCCTTGCACTTTATCGAATCATAGCAAACAGGAGTCATCCCGTCGCCGCGACTCTCAATAAGGCCGTAGCCCAGCACGATGGTCCCCGGGTCAACCCCAAGCACTATCATGCGCTCCCCCGCCTCTATTTCATCTCCGACTGGTATTTCTCCATCACTGCGTCTGGAATATCCACGTTGTGATATACGTTCTGCACATCATCCATTTCTTCCAGCCGGTCCA
Organism: Dehalococcoidia bacterium; assembly: GCA_009779255.1. Classification (GTDB taxonomy): domain Bacteria; phylum Chloroflexota; class Dehalococcoidia; order Dehalococcoidales; family UBA1222; genus WREQ01. The sequence goes on along the minus strand of WREQ01000011.1, from coordinate 30,617 downwards.
GCATGCGCAACACGCCGAAGGCGGTGTGCTCATCGAGGGAAATGGTGGTATTGGCAACCTTGGCCAGTTCGGCGGACTCAACCTCAACCCCCGCCTGCTCCAGCCCCTTGCGCACGCTTTCCAGTTCGGCAGGTTTGGTACAGATTTCAATGTATTCGCCCTGCAGGCTGACATCATCGGCACCGGCATCAATGGCTTTCATCGTTATGTCGTCAATATCCTTACCTTCCGCCTGCACACCGATAATACCCTTCGCTTCAAACATCCAGGCCACCGAACCAGTTTCGCCCAGATTGCCGCCAGCTCTGGTGAACGCCGAACGCAGTTCCTGCACAGCGCGGTTGCGGTTGTCAGAAACAATATCCACCATCACTGCGGCACCACCCGGCCCATAACCTTCATAGGAAGCCTCAAACATCTGTTGGCCTTCCAGATTACCTTCGCCCTTCTTGATAGCGCGTTCGATATTGTCACCCGGCATACGAGCATCCTTGGCCTTCTGAATAGCCAGCCTCAGTCGCGAGTTGCCCTCGGGATTGCCGCCGCCAGCTCTGGCGGCGAAGATAATTTCACGCGAAAGCTTGGTGAACAGCTGGCCGCGCTTGGCGTCAGCAGCGCCCTTCTGGTGTTTGATGGTAGCCCATTTAGAATGTCCGGACATGGCAAAGCCCCCTTCCGCGAGCGGAAGATTCATTTTCCTTCTACGAGGTATTTTAGCATGTTTGAAAAACGGGCGTAAAAACAGACCGGCCGGGAACCCATGCGTTCCGCCGACTACAACCCGGCTATAGCTATGATTTATTTAGACATTCCCACCACAAAAGCCACCGCGTATTCCTTTGAATGCGACAGGCTGATTTCAAGCCCAGCGATATTGAGTTCCTCCGCCCTTTGCCACGCCTTGCCGTGAAGAGTAATGACAGGTTTGCCGTCGAATGCAGAGAGTACTTCGATTTCACGGAGGCTGAGGCCGGCGGCGCCAAGAGCTTTAATCGCCGCCTCTTTGGCGGCAAAGCGCGCCGCAAGGGAAGGGATTTTATCGCGGTAGGCTTCGATTTCTTTCGGCGTATAGATGCGCTCCAGAAAGGCATCTCCGAGACTACTGACCGAATCCACGATACGAGAAATCTCTATTATGTCGACGCCAATGTACTGCACGGTTTAACTCCAGCTTCGTCAGAGAACTTTTTCCACCCGCACGGCGCAGGCCTTGAATTCAGGAGTATGCGTCACAGGGTCGCGCCCGGGGCTGGTAAGCAGGTTGGTGGGCGTTTCGCGGAAATGGAACGTCATGTAAACCGTTCCGACAGGCGTGACATCAGTAAGTGCCGCACGCGCCCTGACACTGCCGCGCCGCGATGAGATGGCCAGCATATCTCCTTCGTGAATGCCCAGTTTTGCGGCGTCCTTCGGATTGATTTGCAATTTTTCTTCGCTCATGAACTTATTCAACCCTGCCACGCGGCGCGTTTGAGTGCCAGTATGGTACTGGAACAGGGCGCGCCCGGTGTCAAGAAGAAACGGATAGTCTTTATCCGGCACTTCGAACGGAGGCCTGTACTCCAACGGCATGAACCTGCCGCGCCCGCGGGCGAACAAGTGCGTATGCAGCACCGGCGTGCCAGGGTGTTCGACAGAAGGACATGGCCATTGCAGCCCGCCGCAAGTTTCCAGCCGCTCATAAGTGATGCCGGCGAAGCCGGGGGCAAGTGCGTTGATTTCCCGCATGATGTCCTGCGGCGAGGCATAATCGAAGCCGGCGGCCCCCATCCTCTGAGCGATTTGCGCGGTTATCAGCCAGTCGGGACGACAGCCGGAAAGCGGCTCAATGACCTTTCTGACGCGCTGGAAGCGGCGCTCGGTGTTGGTAAAGGTGCCATCCTTTTCGGCAAAACTGGCGCCCGGAAGGACAACATGCGCCATAGCTGTAGTCTCGTTGCGGAAAATATCCTGCACCACCAGAAAATCCAGCTTCCTGAGTGCTTTTTCAATATGCGTGCTGTTCGGGTCTGACAGCATGGGGTTTTCGCCGATAATATACATTGCCTTGATTTTGCCCTCGGCTGCGGCATCGAACATCTGGGTCAGCGTCAGACCGGGAGTAAATCCGGAGGTATTGCCCCATGCCTTGGCGAACTTTTCATGTGCGGCAGTATCGGCCACAGATTGATAGCCGACGTATATGCCGGGAAGCGCCCCCATATCGCAGGCGCCCTGCACATTGTTCTGCCCTCTGAGCGGATTGACGCCGGCACCCGGCTTGCCGATATTGCCGGTAATCATCGCCAGATTGCCCACCGCCATCACGGCATCGGTGCCGTGGCTCCATTCGCAGATGCCCATGGCGTATGAAATGGCCGCCGGCGCGTTCAGGGCGTACATCCGCGCCGCCTCGGTAATCTCGGAGACTTTCAGGCCGGTAATCTTCGCCACCGAGTCAAGGTCGTGTTGCTCAAGCGATTGCTTCATGGCATCAAAGTTTTCGCAGCGTTCGGCGATAAAAGCGTCATCCTGCCAGCCGTTATCCAGGATTGCGCGGCACAGCCCCATCAACAAAGACACATTGGTGCCAGCGCGCGGCCTGAGCCACAGATCTGCGTGACGCACCAGCCCCACCCTACGCGGATTGATAACGATAAGTTTGGCTCCGCGGCGCACCGCCTGTTCCATCTGGTAAGCAATCACCGGATGCGCGTCCGCCGTGTTGGCGCCGATATTGAGCAAGCAGGCCGACTGCGCTATATCCCCGATGGAGTTGGTCATGGCTCCCGAGCCGAACTGGGTGGCCAGACCGGCCACCGTGGGAGCATGTCACAGACGGGCACAGTTGTCGATATTGTTCGTCCTAAGCGCCGCCCGCGCCAACTTCTGCGCCACATATACATCTTCATTTGTAGTGCGTGATGAAGGCACCACTGCCACTTCATCCGGAGCGTAGGACTTGAATCTGGCGGCGACAAGATCAAGAACAGAATCCCAATCCGCCGGCTGCTGTCCGTTATCGCCACGAATCAGCGGCGTGGTCAGTCGATCAGGATGCTGTACAAATTCAGTGGCGCCAAAGCGCCCCTTGACACACAGCATACCCCGGTTGGCGCCACCGTCCTTATTGCCGCGAGCCGAAACCAGCCTGCCATCGCGCATACCCAGATATATCGAACAGCCCACGGCGCAGTAAGGGCAGGTCGTCAGCACCTCATAGGCCGGAACGACATTCACTTTGGGACGCAGCGCTCCCACAGGGCAACGCGCCATGCACTCACCGCAGGAGCGGCAGTCGGATTCCATCAGAGTTTTATCACCAAAAACGCCGACGCGGGTTTGATCTCCGCGCCCCATAAGCTCAATAGCCCCCACACCGACAATCTCGGCACAAGTGCGCGTACAACGCCCGCACAATATGCAGTAGTTGCGGTCCAGCGTGAAGAAGGGATTGGAGTCGTCGACTTCCTGCTCCGGCATGGTGCGCGCCATAGTGCGTTCGGTGACACCCAGATAGGCCGTCACTTTTTGCAATTCGCAGCGCTGATTTTTGGCGCAGGAGAGGCAGTCCGACGGGTGATTGGCCATAATGAGCTGAAGGGTATCACGGCGCACTCTATCAAGTTCGCCGCCATATGTCTTGACCGTCATGCCATCAGTGACGCGAGTAGTGCAGGCCGTGGGCAGACCGCGCATACCGGCGATTTCCACAATGCATAAACGACAGCCGCCATAAGGCTCAAGGTCTGGATGATGACACAGGTTAGGAATATAGATACCGGCGGATAACGCAGCTTCCAGCACGGTAGCGCCGGCGCAAGCCTCTATCTCACGCCCATCAATGACAATCTTGACAATATCAGCCATTTTTCATCCTTTACCAGCCGGGACTCTGGCTACCGCAGAGAATTTGACAGAGCAAACCTCCAAGCAATTGCCACACTTTGAACATTTGTCGACATCGATAACATGCGCCCTGCCCCTCTCCCCACTAATGGCATCCGATGGGCAACTGCGCCTGCAAATTCCGCAGCCACCGCACCGGTCCTTCAAGATAGCATAAGCAACCAGCGCACGGCATTCCCCTGCCCTGCAAATATGATCGCAAATATGCTCATCATACTCGTCTCTGAAATAGTCGATGGTGGTCAGACACGGCTGAGGCGCACCCTGTCCCAGCCCGCACAACGAACTGGCAATAATGGAACGCCCCAGTCCCAGCACTTTGTCTATATCAGCAGCGGTGCCGCTACCCCGCGTGATGCAGGTGAGAGTGTCAAGGAGCTGACGCGTACCCAGCCGGCAGGGGACACACTTGCCGCAGGACTCGTCGACAATGAACGACAGGAAATAGCGCGCCGTTTCCACAATGCAATTGTCCTCGTCCAGCACAATCATACCGCCCGAACCCATGAACGAACCCGCCTTTTTGAGCGCCTCGTAATCAACCGGCAGGTGGAGTTTTTCCGCAGGAATGCAGCCGCCGGCCGGACCGCCGGTCTGCACCGCCTTGAATTTTTTGTCGTATGGAATTCCTCCGCCAATGCCAAAGATAATCTGTTCAAGAGACATGCCCATAGGCACTTCAATCAGTCCGGTGCGCCTGACCTTTCCCGCCAACGAGAAAGTCTTGGTACCCCTGCTTTTTTCAGTGCCGTATGAGGCAAACCACTCCGCACCGTTCAGCATGACAGCCGAAACGCACGCCCATGTCTCGACGTTGTTGATGGAAGTTGGTTTGCCCCACAACCCCGCTTCGGAGGAGAAAGGCGGGCGAGTGCGCGGCATACCACGCCTACCCATGATAGAGGCAGTCAGCGCTGTCCCCTCACCGCAGACGAAAACGCCGGCGCCCATTACTATCGACAGATTGAAATCAAAACCGGAGCCGAGGATGTTATCCCCCAGCAGGTTATGCCTGTGCAGGTCGGCAATGGCGGATTCAAGACGCCTGATGGCCAGCGGATATTCGGCGCGGATGTAGATTACGCCATGAGACGCCCCGATGGCGAAGGCCCCGACAAGGATGCCTTCCAGAACCGCGTGCGGGTCACTCTCCAACAAATCGCGATCCATAAAGGCGCCGGGGTCGCCCTCGTCGGCGTTGCAAATGACGTACTTGGGTACGCTCCGAGACTTGCGGCACAGCTTCCACTTGGCGCCGGTTGGAAATCCGGCTCCACCACGCCCCCTCAACCCCGACTTTTCAATCTCGGCGATAACGGCGTCCGGAGACATGGAGAGCGCCCGTTCCAACCCCTTGTAGCCGCCGCGCGCCAGATAATGTAGCAGATTATCAGGGACAATCACACCGGCGTTGCGCAACGCAATTCTGACCTGTGATTTGAGCATCGAGTGGTCGAGCAGCGCGGGAATACCGCCGCGCGCTTCGCCCCACACCCCCAGCGCCAGATCAGGACAGGGATTGTCTTTTACCAGATAATCTTCAAGCAGAGATGAAACCTTTTCAGGTGTCATGCTGTGATAGGAAATACGCGGCGCGCCCGGCTTTATGATGTCCACCAATGGTTCGCAATAGCATGTGCCAAGGCAGCCGGTGCTATGCACGTCGGCAGCAATGCCAAGCCTCGCGAGTGTGTCAAGCACAGACCGCCGCACCGCGCCAGCGCCGGCGGCCTCGCCGCAGGTGGCCTGCCCAATAAGAATCTGGGGACGTGATGGATGGTTAAGCGCCTGCCATTCCTGTTCAGCACTGCGCCTGAGCGCTTCAAGATTCACTCGTCACCCCGCAATATGTCTTTTACCTGTGCCGGCGTGACACGCCCGTAAACACGCCCGTCACGCACCACCACCGGACCCAACGCGCACGACCCAAGGCAAGCCACGGTTTCAAAGCTGTATTCGCCATCACCGGTAGTCCCGCCGTCACTGATGCCAAGCTGCTTTTCAATTTCGCCAATGATTTTTTCAGAGCCTTTTACATGGCAGGCAGTGCCGCGGCATACCTTAAGGCTGTGCCGCCCGGCGGGTTTGAGTTTGTAAGCGGTATAGAAAGTAACCACTCCGTAAACCTCGCTGTCAGACAAGCCGAGATGTACGGCCACTGCCTGCATGGCTTCGGGAGAAACGTAACCGGACTGCGCTTGAATCTCATGCAGAATGGGAATGAGATTCAAGCGTTCCCTGCCGAATTTGGCTAAAATAGCCTCTATTTTCATCCTTACTCACTCCGCGGAGAGAGCCGCATTATACACAACGTGGTTGCAATGTTCAACGGGATGTACTCGTTCAAGTGATTATTGATAGTTGGATGGAGCCTGGCCGCGATTAGCTTTTGGTGTTTTGCACGCCCATTCTCCCCTCCTGTCATACCGATCTTTTTCGTTATCATTCCGGCCTCCGAGCCGGAATCCAGCGGGGAGGTAGTTGGTGGGGCATCATTCTGGATTGCGAGGCAAGCCGCGAGTGACATTGTGTGAAGTTTTGAGTCACAAGTGGTCAGTTTTCAGTGGTCAGTTACGAGTTTGGAGTGATGAGTCTCGCACAAGTCCATCCTGGAGGGAGCGTAGCGACCGAAGGATCTGGTGGTGTGGAGCAACTATCCACCGCCTCCTCCGGATGCTTCGTCACTCGCAAGCTCGTTCCTCCAGCATGGATTTATGTGCAAGTCCATCCTGGAGGGAGCACAGCGACCGAAGGATCTGGTGGTGTGGAGCAACTATCCACCGCCTCCTCCGGATGCTTCGTCACTCGCAGGCTCGTTCCTCCAGCACGGATTTACGACCAAGTCCATCCTGGAGAGAGTGCAGCGACCGAAGGATCTGGCAGTGTGGTGCCAGTTACTACTCCCCGCCCCCTCCAAATGCTTCGTCACTCGCAGGCTCGTTCCTCCAGCATGGATTTATGATCAAGTCCATCCTGGAGGGAGCGCAGCGACCGAAGGATCTGGTGGCGGGGAGCAATCATCCACCGCCCCACCGGATGCTTCGTTACTCGCAAGCTCGTTCCTCCAGCACGGATTTACGGCTGTTTTAGATTGCGGGTCAAGCCTCGAATGACACCTGATTTTAAGGTGTTACCCATCTTTCTCAACGAATTCACGGGAGGACAGCCGCGCTCTGAATTACATTTGTGCTACCATATCCCCGATTATGATGGAGTCACCGCTATGACCAGACACAACAAATCTGCCGCGTACCGGTGGTTAGCGCTGCTGCTTGACCCCGGCACGTTCCGCGAGACGGAGACGACCGGCGATGCCGTGATTACCGGCTCAGGCAATATCAATGGACGTCCGATATGCGTCTTTGCCCAGGATTTCAGCGTGCGCGGAGGCAGTATTTCAAAAGCAACCGGTCGCCAGATTGGAAGGTTAATGAGTTTGGCACTGAAACGCGGCGTGCCATTGATCGGTATTTACGCCTCCGGAGGCGCCCGCATACAGGACGGGGCAGCGGCGCTTGGCGGCGTAGGCGAAATGTTGGCGCACAGCGTCAGGTGCTCCGGGATTATCCCCCAGATAGCACTGGTGCTAGGACACGCCGCCGGAGGTGCAGCCTACGCCCCCGCTCTGTGCGACTTCGTCTTCGCCGTCAGAAACGCAACTCATATGTATCTTGCCGGGCCTGACGTGGTACGTTCGGCAAACAGCGAAGAGATCACACACGCAGACCTAGGCGGCGCCGCCGCGCACAGCCGCAAAAGCGGCGTGGCGCACTTTATTTATGACAGTGAAGCGGAGTGCCTCCATGGCGCACGGCAGTTGATGTCGTATCTTCCACAGAACAACGCCGAACAGCCTCCCCACATCAAGACACCTGATGTAGCGCAATATGACAGCGACACTTTGGCATTTCCGCTTGTTCCCACCGATACACACACACCATACGACATGAAGAGGATTATCGCCGCCATCACCGATACAAACGATTTCATGGAAACGCAGTCTGGATTCGCGCCCAACATCATTTGCGCCTTTGTCAGACTAGGCGGCCATGCGGCAGGCGTTGTGGCGTCGCAGCCGCAGGTACTGGCCGGCGCTATTGACGGCGACGCCGCGGTAAAGGCCGCCCGCTTCGTCCGGTTCTGCGACTCTTTCAATCTGCCGCTGCTGACACTGGTGGACACCCCCGGGTTCCTGCCAGGCGCGGCGCAAGAGCACAGCGGCATCATCCGCCACGGCGCCAAGCTGGTTTATGCCTACGCAGAGGCATCTGTACCCAAAATCACCATTATTACACGCAAAGCCTACGGCGGCGCCTTTATCGCCCTGGGTTCGCGTTCATTGGGGAGCGATGTCAATTACGCATGGCAGGGGGCAGAAATCGCCGTGATGGGAGCAGAAGCGGCAGTCAATATCATCCACCGCAAAGAGCTGTCCGCATCTTCATCCCCTGACGAGACGCGTAAGAAGCTGGTGGAAGAGTACCGGGCCAAATCCGACCCGCGGCGGGCGATCGAAGAGGAACACATAGACGCCATTATCGACCCACGTAAAACGCGCCCGCTTTTAATTCAGGCGCTGGAGAGGTTTTTGGACAAACAGCCGAAACCGGCGCGCCAAAAACACGGGAACATACCTTTGTAACCGCCCTTTATGCTAAAATAATCACACTCATTTTTGCCATGAAAGGACGCTATGGGTAAAACACTTGCCGAAAAGATTCTCAGCCAGAAGCTGGGCAGGAGCGTCAGCGCCGGCGAGATCGTGGTCAGCCCGGTTGACTTGGCCTTCGTCCAGGACACCACCGGCCCGCTCACCGTGCGCGAGTATCAGGCCTCCGGCTTCAAGCAGCTTGCCGACAAGCGCCGTACGGTACTCTTTCTTGACCACGCCGCCCCGTCACCCAACGCCCAGCTCTCCGCCGACCACATCACATTGCGCAATTTTGCCAGGGAAAGCGGCGCCGTGCTGTCAGACGTGGGCGCGGGCGTGTGCCATCAGCTGGTCGCCGAAAACATGGCGCGCCCCGGCGACGTTATCGTAGGAGCGGATTCCCACACCGTCACCGCCGGCGCTTTCTGCGCCTTTGCCACTGGCATGGGATCATCCGACATCGCGGTAGCCATGGCGATGGGCAAGACCTGGTTCCGCGTGCCGGAGACTATCAGGATTGAAATCAAGAACCGCTTCCGGCCGCTGGTCAACGCCAAGGACCTGATTCTGCACCTCATCGGCATGATAGGCGCCGACGGCGCGACCTATAAAGCACTGGAATTCGGCGGCAAAGGCGTAGACAGCATTACTATGCCGGGACGCCTGACTATTGCCAATATGGCGGTCGAGGCCGGCGCCAAGGTCGGCCTGTTCCCCTCCGATACGACTACAGAGAAATACATGCGCGAACTGGACCGCACCGAGCATTTTCGCTCTATATCGGCGGACAAGGATGCCGAATACGAACGCATTATCGAAATTGATGCCGCCACACTTGAACCTACCGTATCGCGCCCCCACACCGTGGATAACACTGTGCCAGCCAAAGACCTCAAAGGGGTTAGAATTCATCAGGTATTCCTCGGCACCTGCACCAACGGCAGGCTGGAGGACTTTGCCGTGGCCGCCAGCATCCTGCGTGGAAAAAAGATTTCCCCCAACACGCGCCTGATTATCGCCCCGTCCTCAAAACGCGTATTGCTTCAGGCCATGGCTACCGGACACATCCACACACTGGTGGAAGCCGGTGGCGCGCTGATTACCCCCGGATGCGGCGCCTGTCTCGGCATACATCAGGGCGTGCTGGGCGACGGGGAGGCGTGTCTTTCCACCGCCAACCGCAACTTCAAGGGGCGCATGGGCAATCCCAACGCCTTCGTTTATCTGGGATCACCCGCCACCGCCGCCGCCACAGCTTTAACAGGGGTGGTCACCGACCCCAGGGAGGTACTCTGACATGCTAAAAGGCAAAGCATTCAAATTCGGCGACAACATCTCCACGGATCTGATTGTCCCGGGACGCCTGGCATCACTGCGCTCCAACCTGCCTGAACTGGCCAAGCACGTCCTTGAAGACGCCGACCCATCCTTCGCCTCCCGCGTCAAACCCGGCGACTTCGTTGTGGGAGGATCCAATTTCGGGCTGGGGTCATCACGCGAACACGCACCCATCGTCATCAAAATGGCGGGCGTAAGCGCGGTTCTCGCCAAGAGCGTGGCGCGCATCTTCTTCCGCAACGCCATCAATCGTGGCCTGCCGGTGTTGCTGTGCGATACAGACCGGATAGCCGACGGCGAAGAGCTTGAGGTTGACATGGCCAAGGGTACCGTCAGGAACGTTACCAGCGGCGAGGTGCTGACATTCAAGCCGATTCCGAAGGCCATGCTGGCGATTCTGGAAGAAGGCGGACTTATACCGTACATTCAAAAATACGACGATTTCAAGCTGGAGTAATTGATGACTCATACCATCACACTCATTCCCGGCGACGGCACCGGGCCGGAGCTGACAGAAGCCACACAGCGTGTACTGGAGGCCACCGGCGTCAAGTTCGAATGGGACATACAACACGCCGGCGTCGACGTCATGGCCGAGTACGGCACACCGTTGCCTGCACATGTCCTTGACTCCATACGCAGGAACAGGGTAGCGCTCAAGGGACCAATCACCACCCCCGTCGGCTCAGGATTCAGAAGCGTCAACGTTGCATTACGCAAGGAGCTTGAGCTGTACTGTTGCCTGCGCCCCTGCAAGAGTTATGCGGGAGTTCCTTCGCCCTATTCCGACATAGATCTGGTAATAGTGCGCGAGAATATGGAAGACCTGTACGCCGGAATCGAATTCGAGAAAGGCACGCCTAACGCAGCCAAACTCATAGAGTTCATCGGCGGGCTGGGCGCTGAAATCCGCCCTGACTCCGGCATTAGCATCAAACCCATTTCTGAAGCGCGTTCACGCCGGATTGTCACCTTCGCCTTTGAGTATGCCAGAAGCCACGGGCGCAGGAAGGTGACCGCCGTACACAAGGCCAACATCATGAAGTTCTCAGACGGCCTGTATCTGGCGATGGCACGGGAAGTGGCCAGGGACTATCCCGATATCGAATTTGAGGACCGCATCGTGGACGCCATGTCCATGCAGTTGGTAAAGAACCCCCGTCAATTCGACGTAATGGTATGCCCCAACCTTTACGGCGACATCCTCTCCGACCTGTGTGCAGGGCTGGTAGGTGGATTGGGAGTAGCTCCCGGCGCCAATCTCGGCGACGGCATCGCCATTTTCGAACCCACCCACGGCTCCGCCCCCAAATACAAGGGGATGAACAAGGTCAACCCCATGGCGCAGATGCTTTCGGCGGTGCTGATGCTACGCCATATCGGCGAGGAGCAGGCCGCGAACAGGATGGAAGCCGCCATCGCCGCCGTGATTGCTGAGGGCAGGTATGTCACCTATGACATCAAATCGGAAGGCCGGCAGAACGAGGCTGTCGGCACCGCGCAGGTGGCTGACGCCGTAATTGAGAAATTAAAATAGAGAACAGCATTATCACTCCCGCCAGTGAAGAGGCAGGAGTGAGTGGGCAAGCCCGCGATAATTGAATCTTCCCACCGTCACCTGACTTCTCCCAGCAAGGGGGATGTCATTAAGGAGAAGCACATGAAACCAGTTAAAATCACCGTAGTCGGCGCAGGCAACGTAGGAGCATCCCTCGGCCAGCGCCTCATTGAAAAAAACTTCGCCGACGTGGTTTTGTTGGACATCGTCGAAGGACTGCCGCAGGGCAAGGCGCTCGACATACTGGAAAGCGGCCCTGTGCTGGGTTTCACTCATAGGATAACCGGCAGCAACTCTTACGCCGACACCGCCGGCTCGGACGTGGCGGTGATTACCTCCGGCGCGGCGCGCAAGCCAGGCATGAGCCGCGAGGACCTGCTCAAAATCAACACCGGCATCGTCTCCAGCGTGACGAAGGAGATTGCTAGGTATTCGCCGGACGCCGTCATCATAGTGGTGGCCAATCCAGTGGATGCCATGACCTGGGTGGCCTGCCAAGCCTCCGGCTTCCCACGCAGCCGCGTAATGGGACTCTCCGGAGCGCTGGACGGTGCCAGACTGGCCACCTTCATAGCGTTGGAGGCAAATGTACCTGTTACCGATGTCAACTGCTGGGTGATGGGCGAGCACGGCAGCAGTATGGTGGTCTTCCCGCGCTTTGCCACAATCAAGGGTAAACCGATTACCGAAATCTTCAGCAAAGAGGTCATCGACCGGCTTGTCCAGCGCGCTGTCAACGGCGGCGCCGAGATTGTCGGTCTTTTGAAAACCTCCAGCGCCTTCTACGCACCTTCAGCCGCTGCCGGACGCATGGCGGAGGCCGTCATTCGGGACAGTAGCGAGGTAATTCCCTGCGCCGCCTGCCTCGACGGTGAATACGGTCTTACCGGAACAGTCATCGGCGTGCCGGTGAAACTGGGCAAAGGCGGCATCCAGCAAATTGTGGACGCCGGACTCACCGCCGGGGAATCAGCCGTGCTGTCGGCCTCGGCGGCGGCGGTCAGGAAGCAAATAGACTCCATTGAGTTGCAGGGATAACCGAATGTCCGTCAGCGGTTCACGCATCGACTACAACTTCGCGGAACGGCGCTTGTGGGACGACGCCGGCGCGCTTCTGCTGAAAATCGGTCTTAAAAATGGCCAGACACTGGTGGACATGGGCGCTGGTGATGGCTATTTCTCCATCCCAGCCGCGCAAATGGCAGGCCCGAAAGGAAAGATTTACGCCATCGACTCCTCCACTGAAAATCTGGCGGGACTGGAGCGCCGCGCCCGCGAAGCTGGTCTGTCCAACATCGAAACAGTGATTGGCGAAGCTGAAAAAACCGTCCCTTGCGAAAACTGTGCCGACATGGTGCTTATCGCCAACGCCCTGCACGATTTCGCCGACCCGCTGGCCGCGCTGCGGAACGCCAGCCGTATGCTCAAGCCCGGCGGCAGGCTGGCTGACCTTGACTGGAGAAAGGAGCAAGACCGGCTTCACGGGCCGTCCTTCGCCAAACGCTTCAGCCAGGAGAAGGCTGAGTTGCTTATCACGCAGGCGGGCTACAAGATTCTGTCGAGCGCACTGACAGGCAGATTTCACTATCTGATAGTGGCAACTCCGGCGTAGAGCAAGCTAAAACGCAATAATTTCCCCGCGCTCACAACGCTAACGCCGCGTAGAACCGCGCCAAGCACGCCTCTTTTTTATACCGCCACGGGGCTTGTCTTGCAACTTGGCTAACCCTAAAAACAAAACGCCGAATACAAAAAAAATAATGCCCGAAAATAGCAGCCATCGTCCCCAGCTGTAGCTTGCTTGGAAGTATTGGCTGAATACTGAAAAATCCAACAATCGAAAAGTTATTGCAACAAGCGATGCCAGGACAGTTGATATACTTGACAATAGATACATAAAAGACGCTATATAAAATACGTCATCGTTGATTTCAGCTTTCTTGCGTTTGATTATATTTATAATATATACCAATCCTGCGATAATAGCTACAGCACAAACCATGAAAAGATAAAGCACAAGCCACGTAGCGATGGAACCAGGATTTTCACTTTCAATAAACACCCCTATAGGTACAACTATAGCCATGAATAAAAATACCCATGCTATCATTGGGAAGAGAGGATGTACCAACCAATTTTTATTCCGACATCGCGTAACCCCCCCCCAAACATCCTTTAGCAACAAAATAGCAACACCGACTAACGCAACGGCAGTAAGCCCTACAGTGCTAGCAATTTGGAGTTCTACACCTTCCATTTTCACATTCCTTCCTTGGACATTGATTTTCTGGGTCTTGCCATAAGTTGTCCTAAATATGTGCTTTTTTTCAAGGCTGCCGCTTGCTCACACCAAACAACTGTGCCGCTATCGACTCATGTCGGGTAACCATGGAAAAGGTCGGGCGCATGGAGCGGGAGGGTAAAGAGATTGGATACACTGTATTGATACTCTACCCCCCAACCTCTCCCGCAGTGGACGTTGAGTTTGCCCCCTCCCGTCCCTCATCTGAACTCAGGCAAGGCATATCAGATTTTAAGCTTACCGCCGACTTCCGGCTTACCGGCGAGCCGCAGGCCGTGGACCGTGCGCACAAGAGGCCGGTAGCAACTCAACAACCTTGGCGTTTATGGGGTGCCGGTGTAGTTGGCCACAGGATAACCTTGTTGTTGCCAGCGCGCCGTGCCGCCTTCTAAATGTGTGACCAAAGTGTAACCAGCGGCAACAAGCGCCTCGGATGCAGGCCTGCTTTTGTTGCCAACGATACAATAGACGACAATCCGGCGGTTCTTATCTGCCGGGAACTTATCCAGGTTTTGATCAATCTCTTCAACCTTAACGAAGAGGTCGGTGGTAGTGTTGCCAATAATCGTGGATATCGGATCGTCTACGCAGACTAAAAAGTAGTTCGCTCTGCTTACAGAGGCAAGCTGAACAGGTGTTACACTCCAGTAAGAGCCGTTACCTGTAACAATTTCCGTACCGAGTCCCCCAGTGGATGTAACTGCTGGATTGTCCTGTGTCCCGTTGCAGCCGGCGAACAGGATAATTGTAGCAGTGATAATAGCCAATATACGGTTCATCTTATTATCCCTCCTTGCTATTTTGATTATACACCATTAGCTTGCTCGTTTGATTATTTGCAGACCTATGAAAGCTCCGGCGAGTACCGCGGCTCCAAATGCAAACCCGTTTAGGCCAAGTGATGGCACGGCGGAAAAAAAGCCGCCCATGGTACAGGCTGAAGCTAACCCTGCCCCGTAGCCCATTAATAGTCCTCCACCGAGTACGCGCAGGTAAACAGCCGCTTGGCGCGGGCGGCGCAATCGGAAGTCGCCGGAGATAGTGGCGGCGACGAACGAGCCGACAATGATGCCGATATTAAGAAAAAGCCCCCAGGTCAACTGACCCGGCGTAGAACCGGCAACTCAGGTGCCAGGAACAGAATCGAAAGCCGGTGGCGGCAGCTGTACTAAGGTGAAAAGACCTTGTGCCCAGGACATGGTTTCGCCGGTAACTGTCAAGGGACGGTCTGCAACTCGGAACAAGAGTACGTTCACAATACCGAGTACGATACCGCCAAGGGCAAGCGGCCAGGCTTTGCAAAAGATCGCTCTTGAGATATTGATAAACTTAGTGCTTAACCTTGTGTTTTGAGCATGATGGCTAACTACGACTGGCATTTTTGCTTTTACCCGCCGCACAATGACAAACAAGACGGTTATAACAAGGAGGGTGAGTATGATTGCCCCCCACCAACCGATTTTAGCCGGCAGCCATACGGGAGAAAGAGTGCCAATATAGTTTTGCCACCACCACGGCCAGGTAAACTGGAGGGCGCCCATACCTAGGAGAATGCCCAGAAAGGCCACCACGGCAGAAAGAGAACCCTCGCCAATGCGGTGAAGATTGCCAACGATGCAACCTCCGCCAAGCATCATACCGCAACCAAAGAGTAATCCGCCCAAAGCAAGATGCCAGCCAAATGGAGAGACAATGGCCGCGAAAGGGATGTTGTTATCGGTGGGATGCGGGGATATTTGATACATGATAAAGGCAAAACCGATAGTGGCGATAAAAAGCCCCCCCAAGATGCCTTCCAGTAGGCGCGTATCGCGGAAGAGAAAGCTGTTACTGATTGCTGAAACAAAACAGAAACGAGAACGCTGCAAGATAAAGCCTAAGGCTAGGCCAAAAATCCAGAAAATGGCCAGACGCGGCAGGGAGGCGTTGAGCCAAAAAAAGACAGCAAAAACGCCTGCTATGGCCAGGGCTGCTGCCCAAGGCTTCCAGTTAAAACGTTTACTGGAACTGTTTAGTCCGCTCATTTTTGGTTGTTCAAAACCTTTTGCCAACGCGTAAATTCCATGGAAGTGTTGACAATACAATCATAGAATACAAAATTGAAAATGAAATCCCTCATTGACATGAAACTTCGCGGAGAGCATCATTGCTGACATCTTAACCAACGAATAGTTACTTTGTCAATACTCTGTATATGTCCAATACATAGTTGGACTCATGCGCCGCATTGACCTACCAACGGAGCTGACCTATACTCAAGCAAGTTATGTCAGATTTTCAGCTTACCGCCGACTTCCGGCTCACCGGCGACCAGCCGCAGGCCGTGGACAAACTGGTCGAAGGCCTGCAAAAAGGCTTCTCCAACCAGACGTTGCTGGGCGTGACCGGCAGCGGCAAGACCTTCACCATGGCCAACGTCATCGCCCGCCTGGGACGTCCGGCGCTGATAATGAGCCACAACAAGACGCTGGCCGCCCAACTCTACGCCGAGTTCAAGGAGTTCTTCCCCAACAACGCCGTGGAATACTTCGTGAGCTACTATGACTACTACCAGCCAGAGGCCTACGTCCCCAGCAAGGACATGTACATAGAGAAGGACGCTGACATCAACGATGAAATCGACAAACTGCGCCACGCCGCCACCAAAGCGCTGCTGGAGCGGCGCGACACCATCATCGTGGCCTCGGTATCCTGCATCTACGGGCTGGGCGAACCGGAGGAATACCGCAGTTTCGTACTGACACTGGAGAAGGGTGGGGATTACCCCCGTCGCGAGGTGTTGCGGCGACTGGTGGACATGCAGTACGAGCGCAACGATATGGAGTTCACCCGCGGCAAGTTCAGAGTACGCGGCGACACCCTTGAAATCCAGCCGGCATACGAGGAGATGGGACTGCGATTTGAGTTTTTCGGCGACACACTTGAGCGCATCGCCACCCTAGACCCGCTCACCGGCGAAATCCTGTCGGAAAAGGACAAGGTAGACATCTTTCCCGCCAAGCACTTTGTAACATCAGCCGACAAGCTCAAACTGGCCATCGACAGCATCCGGCAGGAGCTGGCGGGGCGGCTTGAGACGCTCAAAGAAGAAGGAAAACTGCTGGAGGCAGCGCGGCTGGAGGCACGCACCAACTACGATTTGGAAATGCTTGAGCAAGCCGGATACTGCTCCGGAGTGGAGAACTACTCGCGACATCTGGCAGAAAGAGCGCCCGGCTCGGCGCCGTGGACGTTACTGGACTATTTCCCCAAAGACTTTATCACCATCATCGACGAATCACACATGAGCATACCGCAAATTCGCGGCATGTATCACGGCGACTTTTCGCGCAAGCGGACGCTGGTGGACTTCGGCTTCCGCCTGCCATCGGCGCTGGACAACCGCCCGCTGAATTTCAACGAATTCAACCAGCGCATGGTGCAAACCATATATGTATCGGCCACCCCCGCCGATTACGAACTACAGAGGTCATCACAGGTGGTGGAGCAGTTGGTGCGGCCCACCGGTCTGCTGGAGCCGACCATGGAAATCCAATCAACCAAAGGGCAGATAGACGACCTGCTGGACAGAATCAAGGAAAGAACTAGCCGTGGGCAAAGAGTACTCGTTACCACACTGACCAAAAAACTGGCGGAGAAACTGGCGGATTACCTCAAGGAGATGGATATCAAGTCCCATTACCTGCACTCCGAGATGGACACCTTTGAGCGCGTGGAAGTGCTGCGCGACCTGCGTATGGGGGTGTATGACGTGGTGGTTGGCATCAATCTGCTACGTGAAGGCCTCGACCTGCCAGAGGTGTCACTGGTGGCTATCCTCGATGCCGACAAAGAAGGCTACCTGCGCTCTGAGCAGGCGCTAATTCAAACCATGGGGCGCGCCGCGCGCCATGTGGACGGGCATGTACTCATGTACGCCGACACAATTACCGGCAGCATGCAGCGCGCCATGGAAGAAATTAACCGCCGCCGCGCCGTGCAGGAGGCCTATAACCGGCAAAACGACATTACGCCGCAGGGCATCAGGAAAGCCATCAAGGATATTACCGAGCGGGTGCGGGTGACGGCTGGTGCGGCCGAAGAGCGCGCCGAATACTCCATCATCAGGCTCTCGCGGGAGGAAAAGGTACGGCTGGCGAATGAGTTGGAAACCCAGATGAAGAAAGCCGCCAAGAAACTCGACTTCGAGCGAGCGGCGCTACTAAGGGACAGGGTGATTGAGCTGCGGCGGGAGCTGGTGACTGAAAACATGCCGCCGGCATGAAAGGTTAACGGAGCAGTGAACAGCATGGAAACAGCACCGTCTGACGAATATCCGCAGCCCCGGCAGGAGCGGCGTGCCGAACGCAAGGCGGCCGATGAAATCAAAATGCGCAAGCACGGTAAGGGACTGGCGCAGCATTACCGCAACGCCGTGCTCAAACGCGCCGGCGGCAAACCGCCTTCCACCCAAAACAAAACTTGAGCGGTTTGCCAAAATCAAAGGCAGCTTGTATACTGCCGGCAGTGTTTTTTGCCGTAGACCACCATACAAGGGAGAATGCATGACGGTCAAGATTGTAACTGACAGTAGCGCCGACATACCGGCGCCGATTATAAAGAAACTGGGAATAGTCGTAATCCCACAGCATCTCAATATTGGCAAAGAGAGCTACAGGGACTACATCGATATCACTCCTGACGAGTTTTACGCTCGGATGGTAAAAGAAGAAAACATGCCGACCACTTCACAGCCAACCCCCGGTGAGCTCATCAAGCTGTATGCAGAGGACTGCAAGGACGCCGACGGCATCGTGGTCATCCCCATCGGCTCGAAGTTTTCGGGTACAATAGTCTCCGCCGAGCAGGCGGCTAAAACCGTCGCCGGAGGACGTGAAATCGCAGTGGTTGATTCCCAGATGGTAACCATTGCCGCAGGCATACTGGTAATAGCCGCCGCCAGCATGGCCAAAGAAGGTAAGAGCGTCAGTGAGATTGTCGCAGCGATAGAGGAGATGCGCTCCCATGTCAAGTGTCTGGTGCTGTTCGATACACTGGAGTACCTGGCACGCGGCGGACGCATAGGCAAGGCTAGGTCACTGGTAGGCTCATTGCTCAACGTCAAGCCCCTACTCACCATCAAGGACGGCGAGTTCACACCGGTGACACAGGTGCGCAACCGCCACAAAGGCAAAGAAAAACTGCTGGAATTCGCTAACGCGTTCAAAGACGTCGAAGAGTGCTGGACGGTGTACAGCACCACGAAGGATGAAGCCTCTGAACTGACTGCCAGCATCAGGGTTGTGCCGCAGTCGAAAATCCAAATGGCGCAGCTGGGAGCGGTAGTTGGGATGCATGCCGGTCCGGGCGTGTTGGCGGTAGCGGTACGGACAAAAAGCTGACACAGACCATCAGCAAAATCATACAAAAGAGGGATGAGCCGTTGGCGCATCCCTCTTTATACTTTACGCGGGTAGAGCTAATCGTCTTCATCATCCAGCGCGTTAAAACCCGGCTTTTCCCGTGGAACCTCGGCGCCGCCGTCAAGGCCAAGGTCTCTATTCGTTTTCTGCTCTTCCTGAAGCAATTCAAAGAGGCGTGCCGCGCGCGGATATCCGATGCCCAGTTTGCGCTGCAGAAAAGAAGCTGATATCTGGTTGTGCTCCGCCGCCAGCTGCCGCACCGAATCCATCATCGGGTCCGCGGGAGGAGACTCTTTTCTGGTCACCGGCGGCGCGGAGGCGATTTCGGTAACGTTCAGCGGCTGGACTTCCTGTTTCTTCTGGCTGTTCCAGAAGTACACCAGCCGCTCCACCTCCGGGTCGGAAACATAGCAGCCCTGCAAACGTTTGGGCTTGGCGGCGTCTGGTGGGGCAAACAGCATATCGCCGCGTCCCAGCAGCTTCTCGGCACCTACGGCATCGAGAATAGTGCGCGAATCCACCTGTGAGGTAACAGCAAAACTGATACGGGTGGGGAAGTTTGCCTTGATCAGTCCGGTAATTACATCCACCGAGGGACGCTGAGTGGCCACCACCAAGTGGATGCCAACGGCGCGCGCCAGCTGCGCCAGACGGCAAAGAATATGCTCCACCTCATCAAAGCCTGCCATCATCAGATCGGCCAATTCATCTATAACCAGCACCAAGTACGGCATCCGGTCGGCGCCGGTCCTACTCTTGTTGTAGCCGTCAATGTTGCGCGCCTGTACGGTGGCCAGCTTCTTGTAACGGTTATCCATCTCCATATTGAGCCATCGCATGGTAGAAAGCGCCTTGTCGGTGTCAACAATAACCGGCGCCGCCAGATGCGGCAGACTGTTGAACGGCGTTAGTTCCACGCGCTTGGGGTCAATCATAATCATCTTGGCTTCATAGGGGGTATTGTTCATCAGCAGACAGCAAATTACGGCATTGAGACAGACGGTTTTGCCCGAGCCGGTGGCGCCGGCAATCAGAAGATGCGGCATCTTGGCCAGGTCGTCGGAAACGGTCTCGCCGCCGGCACCTTTACCCAACGCCAGCGCCAGCTTGCTCTTGCCCAGCACTTTCTGAAAGCTGGATGACTCTATAATGCTGCGCATACTGACGGTGGTATAAACCCGATTGGGTACCTCAAGTCCCACGATGGGTTTGCCAGGCACCGGCGCCTCAATGCGGATGGTCGGCGCGGACAACGCCAGCGCCAGATTGCTGCCCAGCGCGGCGATGCGCTCAACCTTAACGCGGGTACGCGAAATTTCCTCATCGCGAGTGACGACATTGCCGTTCGAGTCCTTTTCCTGCACGCGACGCGTCTTGATGTCCCAGCCCGGCTCAATGCCAAACTGGGTAACCGTAGGACCGACGTTGATTTCGACCACCTTGCCGTTAACGCCGTAACTGGCAAGCGCATCCTCGATCAACCGGGCGCGCTGATGGTTGTCAGAATCCCCGAACTCCTTATCCTGCGTATCATCAAGAATATCAATGGGCGGCAACTTCCAGCCGTCCAACATCACCACGCCGTCGGCCTCGCCGTACTTGAGCCAGACATCTTTCGCCGCACCAGGGGCAGGAGCGGCTGGACGTGGAGTGGCGGCACCACCCAGTATAGTGCCTTTTTGATGCGCTTCGGGTGCCTTTTTGGCCGACTGCGGCGTCAACGGCGGCTGGAAGGGAAGCCCGCGCGTTTCCTTCTTCCGCGACGCATGTTCCGACTCGTCCGCGGTGCCGGCGGGGACAAAGGTACTGCGCGACACCGAACTGGCAGAAGTACCTGTTTCAGGACGGGAGCGCGGAGGCCGCCTCCTAAACAGACTGCAAAACCCACGACCGGCACCCCTGAGCATACGCCAAACCACAGCTGGCAGAAGCAGTATGAAGGCCAGTAGCGCTAGCAGCGATAACTTGAGGATGCCAGTCGCGGTATTCTCTCCGAAGATGCTGCGACCGACACTACCCCCCAGCCAGCCGTCGCCGGAACTGATGGCGCCCAGTATGCCCCAGATGACAAAAATCAGTATCAGTCCGCCCAGCCAGCGGTACCAGTAATTCAGCGTCCAGCTGTGGGCGAATGACGACAGCCGCTCACGGAAAAGCACACTCAGCGCCACAATGACGCCAAATATTATGACAATCAGCCCCCAGCCGAGGAGAGTGTAAGTACCCATGATAAAATTGCCACCGGCAGAGGTGACATTCTCCCACTGCCACCATAACAGAACGGCAACAACTATCATAAACAGGATCCGCCACGTCCACGCCGAAGTCAGGACACGGCGCCAGAAGCCGCGTTTGGGCGGGGGAACATAGGCGCTGCCCGACGGCTTGGTATTGTAGCTGTTTTTGCCAGAAGAAGGCTTTTTGCTGACCATAACCCGCCTCTAGACCTGAACCAGCACCGGCAATATCATCGGCCGGCGCTTGGTCTTGTCATAAAAATACTTGTCCAGCGCATTCTTGACCTCATTATCAATGAAACCCCGGGACGAAGAATGCGATTTGCCATGGTTGAGGACATCCGCCACCAGATCGCGTCCGCCCTCAAGAATATCTTTGCTTTCCACCACATCCACGAAACCGCGCGAGACGATGTCAGGGCGGCTGACCAGTTTGCCGGTCCGTTTGTCGATGGCTATAATCACCACCACGATGCCGTCACGCGAAAGCATGCGGCGGTTGCGCAGAATAACGCCATCAACATCGCCAACCGACAGTCCGTCAACATAGACATTGCCCGCTGGCACTTTGGTGCCGCTGACCTTGCCGCCAGAGGCATCCAACTCGAGTACGTCTCCGTCCTCCAACACGAAGGTACGAGCAGCGGGAACACCCACCGACTGTGCTAGCAGGGCGTGCTGGGTAAGATGGCGGTATTCGCCGTGTACCGGCACGAAATACTTCGGTTTGGTGAGACTTAATATCAGTTTGAGTTCCTCCTGCGCGGCGTGTCCATGCACATGCACCTGGGTACGTGAGCCATGGAACACCTGCGCACCCTGCCTGAACAGCGAATCCACAGTGCGGTTGACCAGCGACTCGTTGCCTGGGATGGGCGAAGCCGAAATAATCACGGTGTCGCCGGGAACAATCGAAAGGTGCGGATTGGCACGGGAGGCGATGCGCACCAGCCCTGAGGTGGGTTCGCCCTGCGAGCCGGTGGTAAGCACCACCACCCTGTCATGCTGGGCACGCGCCAGTTCATCCATCCTGCCCATGACGCCAGCGGGCAACTTCAGATAGCCCAGTTCGGAAGCCATGCGCACGTTCTCCGTCATGCTGCGGCCGATCACGAAGACGCGGCGGCCATGCCTGTGGGCGGCGTCGATAATCTGTTGTATGCGAGAGATCAGCGAGGCGAAGGTGGTCACCAGCACCCGCCCTGAGGCGTTGGCAACAATGCGGTCAATAGCATCTCCCACCACCCGTTCGGACGGCGTATAGCCGGGGAGTTCGGCGTAGGTTGAATCCGCCATCAGCAGCAGCACACCCTCGGAGCCAGCCTGCGCCAGCCGCGCCAGATCGGTGGGAAGGCCGGAAACAGGAGTATAGTCCAGCTTGAAGTCTCCGGTATGCACTATAGTGCCAGCGGGAGTGCGAATGATAAAACCGACAGAATCAGGGATGCTGTGACATACCGGAAAGAATTCCACATTGAAGTGTCGCCCTAGGGTGAAGCTGCCACCTGGGTCGACAACATTGAATTTGGTTTTGGCCGCCAGGTTTTTGCGCTCCTTTAGTTTGACCGAAATCAGCCCCTTGGCCAGCTTGGTGCAGTAGATCGGGACGTTGAGCTGGGGCAGGACATAGGGAATGGCGCCGATATGATCTTCATGAGCGTGGGTAATCACAATGCCACGCACCTTGCTACTGTGCTCGACCAGATAAGAGATGTCTGGAATGACCAGATCTATGCCCAGCATCTCCTCATCTGGGAACATCAGACCGGCATCAACGACAAGAATATCCTCGCCGTACTCGACGGCCATCATATTCTTACCTATCTCCCCAAGTCCACCCAAGGGAATAAGTTTGAGTTTTTCTTTTGGCATGGTTTTCCTTAAAGCAGTTTTAATTGCTGCGTTTCTTCCTTCTGGCCCACGGGAGCCACTTCAGTTTCTTTGCGCAAACCGGCCAGAAGGCCGGGTATTTTCAGCATGTCTGACTGTATCACTCCGCGTAGGGAGCCTTGATGCAACGCCGCCGCCGGATGATACATCGGAAAGTACAACACGCCGTCTTTTTTGACCGCCGTGCCGTGTATCTTGCTGATGGCACTCCCCGGCATGAACTGCCCCAGCGAGAAGCGCCCCAGCGTCACAATCATTTTAGGTTTGATGATTTCAAGCTGTCGGTCCAGCCATGGGCGACAGTTCGCGATCTCCTGTGGCAGGGGGTCGCGGTTGTCGGGGGGACGGGTCTTGATGACATTGGTGATATACACCTGCTGCCGCGAAAGACCAATGGACTTCAGCAATGCGTCGAGAAACTGCCCCGCCGAGCCGACAAAGGGGCGCCCCTGCTGGTCTTCGTGCCAGCCGGGAGCCTCGCCGATGAACATGATTTCGGCGTTTTCCGGCCCCTCGCCGGGAACGGCGCGCGTCCGCGTCCGGAAAATTTCACACTTGCGGCAGGCGCAGATGCCTGCGTAAAGCTCGTTCAGAGCAGACATATCGCAACCCGTAGAATCAAGATTATTCGTGCCTGTAACCCATAATAACACGCATGATATGTCAAGTCAATCAAACTGGCTTCAGGAACGATCTTTTCGATGGCGTTGCGGAACCCGAACTCACAACTCGCAACTCAGTGTCCCCTCCACACTGGATTCCAGTCCGCCAGGCAGACCGGCGTGATAGGGAATGGAAGGGCGGTGCTAAAAGCCAAAAGCTGAATGCTGCCCGCTCATCACTCACTAACCATCTCACCTGTTTTACGTTATACGTTATTGTGATAGAATAACCTGAATGTCAAACACGATATACTTCAGCGGGAGTAGGCATGCCTGAAGCCTTTTCGATTCTGATCCCGACCTACAACGAGCGCGAAAATATTGAGCCGCTGCTGACACGCATCGTCGCTGCCCTGCCAGGACGCGACTACGAAGTATTGTTCGTGGACGACGACAGCAAAGACGGCACGGCAGAGTTGATCAACCGACTGTCCGCAAAATATCCGGCGCGGGTTGAGGTGCGCAAAAACAAGAAGGGGCTGGCCAGCGCCGTGATCGACGGCTTCGGTTGGGCAAAACACGACACCATATTGGTGATGGACGCCGACCTGCAGCATCCGCCGGAAGTGATCCCATCTGTTATCACCGCCATTGATGAAGGCGCAGACATCGCCGTCGCCAGCCGCCGCGTGCCGGGTGGCGGCACGAATGGATGGAGTACCTTCCGCAAAATAACCTCTGATGGCGCGATTATGTTGGCGCACCTCTTCCTGCCGTCCAGCCGCCGAGTCAAAGACCCCATGTCCGGATTTTTTGCCTTCCGGCGCAGGGTCATTGAAGGCGTCACGCTGGCGCCCATCGGCTACAAAATCCTGCTGGAGATGCTGGTAACAGGCAAAGCCAAAAACGTCCGGGAAGTGCCGTTCATGTTCGTGCCGCGTGAAAAGGGCAAGAGCAAACTCAGCATTAAACAGGAAATAGAATATGCACAGCATCTGCTAAGCCTGATGCGACGCAACGGGGTAATCACCCATTTTTTCAAATTCTGTCTGGTCGGCGCCAGCGGGGTAATAGTGAATAACGGAATGCTGTGGCTGCTGCACGACCAGGGAAAAGCAA
Organism: Dehalococcoidia bacterium; assembly: GCA_009779255.1. GTDB lineage: Bacteria > Chloroflexota > Dehalococcoidia > Dehalococcoidales > UBA1222 > WREQ01. The sequence goes on along the minus strand of WREQ01000011.1, from coordinate 5,630 downwards.
ACTGGGACATCCGCCTGGCGCTTTTAATCGCCATTGAAATTTCGATTGTCAGCAACTACCTGCTCAACAACTACTTCACATTCGCTGACCGCCATAAACCGGGGCTGAAGCACTTCCTCGCCAATTTCCTGCGCTTCAACCTGTTCAGCCTGCCGGGGGCCGCCCTTAACTGGGTGACCACCGTCATGTTGACCAACACCGGCAATCTGTCGTATCTTGTATTCAACATGGTCGGCATCGCGGCCGCCATGATGTGGAATTTCTTTGCCAACAGTCGCTGGACATGGAAAAAATTAAACACTGGGGACTGAGCCTGGTCCGCTGGCGGCATTTCCCGATGCTGGTAGTGATGCTTGGCATCGTAGCGCTGCATCTGGCCGCCATCCCGCGCCCGGACACCCCGCTTTTCGACGAACTACATTATGTCCCGGACGGACGCCGCATCCTCACCGGAGAAGGTTCGATACGCAACGAACACCCGCCGCTGGCACGCCTGATTATCGCCAGCGGCATGGCGCTGTTCGGCGACAACCCTTGGGGCTGGCGGCTGCCGGCCGTAATTCTGTCAAGCGTGTCTCTGATCGCCCTTTACGACATCTGCCGCCGGCTTGGCACCTCGCAGCGCACGGCGCTGATTGCCGTGCTGCTACTGGGCACCGACAACCTGATGTTCATCCACAGCGGCATCGCCATGCTGGACATCTACGAGGTCGTCTTCGCCATGTTCGCCTTCTGGTTCTACCTGCGAGGGACGAAGTGGTGGTGGGCTGCGGCCGTCATGGTGGGACTGGCCGGACTGTGCAAATTCAACGGCGTGCTGGCTATCATACCCATCGGCCTGCACTGGTTATTCATCGGATACAAGCAGAATATGGGCGCGCCGCCGGATGCTGAAGACGATGCGCCGGATCCCACCATTAGCGACGCTCCCGCCGTTCCGCAAACGCTTATGACGGAGGCGGCTGTCCCTGTAATGGTTGAAGACAGCATCCCTGCTACTGCCGCACAGGCGGCATACATGGAGCAGTCGCCTGCCGCAGAGGCCATACCGGATGCCATCGTGGTACCGGTGCTGGAAGAGATGACCACCAAGCCGAAGCTCACCTTCTGGCAGACCTATTCCCGTCCGATGATTTTCCTCGGCTCAATGCTGCTGGCGCCGCTGGCCTTCTTCCTGTTCTACGGCATCTTCGAAATGATCATTCGGCAGGAATACGTCCCTTACGTGGTATGGGGGCAATGGGACCAGGGAATCGTAGGACTGATCCGGAACGCGCTCAGCTCCACCAGCAGCATCAAGTTTCCCGATGACCCAGCAACATACACGGGAGCATTCGTTTCCAAACCGTGGGAGTGGGTGCTTTCACCAACCGGCTCGTTATATTTCTATCAGTGGCTGTTCGATCCAAATTTTGACCCGAACCGGAACGTGTTGCTGCCCTACTGGTACACGCCGGCTTACAGTGGCATCCAGAACCCGTCAATGTGGCTGGCCGGACTGGTCGTAATCCCGTTGGCGCTCTGGAAGACTTTCAAAAAGCACAGCGCCTGGACATTCGTCATCTGCTGGATTATCGGCACATGGGCAATCTGGATACCGCTGTTTCTGGCCACCAACCGCATCACCTACATGTTCTATTACCTGCCCACCATCGGCGCTGTAGCCATAGGTGCGGCGTTAATCATCACAGGTATGCTGAAGAAAGCTGAGGCGAAAAGCGGCTTTGGTAAACACGCCCTGATGCTGGGGATCGCCTCCTTACTGCTGTTTCATCTGCTGTGCTTCTGTGTCATCTCGCCGCTGCAGCTGTGGGTGTCCATACCGATATGCACGGCGCTGCTGATATTCATGTTGGCACAGCTGAAGTTCGGCTGGCAATTCCTGTTCCGGTTCACAGCCTCCGCCGTCGTCGCGGCGCTGGTCATGCGTTTCGTTTTATACGAGTGGTTCCGCAGCTTCTTGGTCAGCCGCGACGCCCCATGGGGACACCCCGAGGTTTCGATGCTATGGACGGTGAGCGCCATAGTAGGAATGATCATTACCTGGGGGCTGTATCTGCTGATGCAGAGGCTGATGAGGGACAACCGCACCCTTCGCGCCGAGGAGGATCTGGCGACTATGATGTCGGACAGCTAATAACCGCTTGAGACTTTTCACCATCACCAAGCCTCTCCAGCCAAGAGAGAGGCGCCACGCCTCATCGTCACTCGCGGCTTGACCCGCAATCCAGCGATTTCACCCTCACCAAAGCCTCTCCAGTCAAAAGAGCGGCGCTCTACTTTGATTCATCACTCGCAGGATTGCTCCCTCCGTGATAGGTTTATGACTCTTCGGGATTGCGGCTTCCGCCCAAGTGGACCGCTATGACGTTGGGGGATGGGGCTAAACTGAATACTGACATCTGTCTTAAAAAAAGACTCCCGGACGAGAACAACAGGGGGGGGCCAAGTCATTCTCGCCCGGAAGCCACTTCCACCCCGCCTTGCGACGAGGCAAAAGCCGATTTTTTTCCTCCACCTATGGAGGAGCCTCAAGCCACATTATAACACAACGCTGGCAATACACCGACAGTCCAGTCTGTCTGACCTATCTCTGTCATGTTTCCCCCAAAGAGGTATGAACAGCAACAAAAGCACTGCGGGGGTTTTAAGTTATGAGTTTTGTACAGCGCTTCGGACAGAAGAAAACGACTGTCCGAGTAGCAGTAATAGCACGCATTCGTTATCAGGATATTTTTTCGCAATTTCCCGCTCGGCACGCCCACTCCATGTTACCCCACCCGCTTCAGACTCCGAAGCTTAGGTCACAACAGCATGTACAATACGCAGATGCCCCTCCAACAAAAGAGGGAAGGCAGACCGCGGTCTGCCTTCCCTCCACTTCAGAATTAGTTCTGTTTTACTGTCGATTGTAATGGTCGCCGAAGAACTAAACGTTCGGCACCCAAACTGCGCGGAGCGTGACATTCTCCCCGTAAATCATGAAGGTGCTGTCTGGCTGCAGGACCTCAGAAGTGTCACTGCGTGTCCAGCCACCGAAGGTATAGCCGGTTCTGACCAGATTGCCGGTATTGCCCTGTACCAAGACGCTGTCAAGGCGGTGGTATATGTTGTTGTCCACCGGCACGCTGCCAGAGTCAGCGCCGTTCCCGTCATAAGTAACTTCAAGGTCTTGGACCAGAGTCATCGTCAGCGTGAACTGGAAAACCGTACCTGCCGGAATGTTATTCATGGTACTTGATGGCCTAAAATAAATTCCGTTTTTATCGGCCTGCAACATCAAACTGACACCATTCACCCAGACGAAACCCACCACTGGATTACCTGAATGCCATGACAGCGGCTGATACCGATATTTGGCTGAACCATCCGGGTTTGTACCAATAATGTCGTTGGTCAACAAATAATATGTGTTGCTGTTGCTCAAGCTTGTTTGGGCGGTCAGCCCGCCCGACCCCCAGAAGTTAAACGTATGTCCAGACTGGGTAACGGAGACGCTGAGACCTCTTAACCGACTATCACCGCCCATACCAAAAACAGGATCCAAAGTCGAGTAGTACGATTGAATTATCACCACGTCCGAAAGTCCCATGAATGACTTTATTGCAGCAAGCTCATCGATCAGAGCTTGCAACAGGCTCATGTCCATCTCGCCCTGCGGACCCTGCGGACCAGCGGGACCCTGCGGACCGGTGGGTCCGGTAATCGCCGACGGGAACAACGAGTTTATCCAGCTGTAGCTTTCAGGATTGAACGGATTCACCCCGTCCCACTCCGGCAGTCTTTTATCGTTGAAGGTCACCGTTGATTTATCCGGATACGACTCAAAGGTATCCTTGAAGGAATAGTTGTCTCTGTCGAGCAGGTCCTCCACGGTTGCGGTGGCAGGATCGCCATCAAAGGTATACTGCCATATCGTATTGGTGCTGCTGTTATAGTAGAAGTCCAGCACCGACGGGAACGCATACCAGTCGAATATCGCCGCGTTGCCAGAGAATGTATAGTTATCCTCATCACCAAGATAGCTGATGTTCCATGTCCACCGGCTATTCGTTTCGCCTATGTCCGAGAAATGGCCGGGGCTGGTAAGTATATCCATCCGAATGTCTTCCAGATCGACTGCCATGTTAAAGAAGCCGTGATATTTACCCGCCAGCGTCAACCAGTCGATGAAGTCCGTTTCGGTGTCGCCAGGTTCTCCGTAAAGGTCAAACCATATCTCAAAAGCGGACTTGCCGGGCTCGCCCTGGGGACCTGTCTCTCCGATAGGACCTTCAGGACCTGCGGGACCTTCAACGGCAACATTAAATAGTGTGTTTATCCAGCTGTAGCTTTCAGGATTGAACGGATTCACCCCGTCCCACTCCGGCAACCCTTCATCGTTGAAGGTCACCGTTGATTTATCCGGATACGACTCAAAGGTATCCTTGAAAGAATAGTTGTCTCTGTCGAGCAGGTCCTTCACGGTTGCGGTGGCAGGATCGCCATCAAAGGTATACTGCCATATCGTATTGGTGCTGCTGTTATAGTAGAAGTCCAGCACCGACGGGAACGCATACCAGTCGAATACCGCCGCGTTGCCAGAGAATGTATAGTTATCCTCATCACCAAGATAGCTGATGTTCCATGCCCACCGGCTATTCGTTTCGCCTATGTCGACATAAAAACCAACGTCCAAATCATCAGTGGGAATATCCTCCAGATCCAACACCATGGCAAAGAAACCCTTATGGGGAGAAATAGCGTTCTCGCCTTTTTCGCCCTGCGGTCCACTAACCTGCACACCAGTATCGCTCGAAGCGATCCACCAAGTGCCGTTTAACCCTATGTATGGAGTATAACCATCCACACCACGCGATGCCACGTTGGTGTCAGTCGTGCCTATCCACCAGTTGCCGTTGAGCCCGATGTGCGGTGTTAAGCCATTCGCACCAGTGGCGCCGGGGTCACCCTTCAGCCAATTCAGGAAATCGGTCTCGGTGCCACTGTTGCCCGCGGCAAGCCAGGTTGCATATGCCGACAGGCCGGTTTCACCCTGCGGACCTGTCGGACCAGCGGGACCAGCGGGACCAGTAGCACCAGTTGCTCCAGTGGCGCCAGTAGCACCCTGAGGTCCAGTCGCAGGAATACCAGTGTCATTCGTGCCTATCCACCATGTACCACCTTCAATGTGCGGTGTTAAGCCATTCGCGCCCTGCGGGCCTGTCGGACCCTGTGGACCAGCGGGACCAGTAGCACCAGTTGCTCCAGTGGCGCCAGTAGCACCATCGGCACCCTGAGGTCCTATCGGACCCTGCAGGCCGGTTTCACCGGTTTCACCTTTGTCACCTTTGGCTCCGTCAGTACCCGGTTCGCCGGGGTCACCCTTGTCGCCTTTGTCACCCTTGGCTCCATCAGCGCCATCGGCACCCTGAGGTCCAGTCGCAGAAATACCAGTGTCAGTCGTGCCTATCCACCAGTTGCCGTTAGCTCCAATGTTCGGTGTTAATCCATTCGCACCATCAGCTCCAGTGGCGCCAGTAGCACCCTGAGGCCCAGTCGCAGAAATACCAGTGTCATTCGTGCCTATCCACCAGTTGCCGTTAGCTCCAATGTTCGGTGTTAATCCATTCGCACCATCAGCACCAGTG
>WREQ01000010.1 GCA_009779255.1 Dehalococcoidia bacterium | reverse complement strand
TTGTGGAAGTGCCATTGCCGGCGACAATGGATGACGAGAGTACGGTTACGTTTACGCCGCCAACAATGTCAATAACATCGGAATGGAATGTTCCCTGCGCAATAGCGGCTAAACCATCACCTTGACAATAGTAAACAGTCACGCGTTCCGCATTGGGGATGAGCTTTGCTTTTTGTTCTGTTTCAGATAATGTTTGCTCAATATATGCAGTCAGTTTTTGTGCATGCTCTACTTCGCCAGTAACCTCACCAAGCGTCCTATACGCTTTAACCATTGTCGCTAGATCCATTTCCACAAAAATTACAGGAATACCGGTTCTCTCCTGTAAGTCGTCTAAGTCTCCGACCATATTACCCGAAACGTTTGGGTCGCCGATATCAATGATGACTTGAGGGTTTGCAACCATAAGCGCTTCAAGATTTAAGGTGTTGCCGAAAAAATCCCCTAAAGTTGGTAGGGATGCGTATTTGCTGGGTATGTACTCTAACTGACTTGCGCTGAAGCTGTTTGTAAGACCTACCAATTTATCTGGGCAAAGAGTATAAAGTATTATTTGCGCAAGCGTGCCGGATGGTGCAATGCGCTCAATATTACGCGGTATTTCAACTGTTCTGCCAACGGAATCAACAAACCGGACGGTATCACCTGGTGTTGGAGTTGGGACAGGTCGCACACAACCAATAGCACTAATTAATAAAACCATAGCGGCGAGCACAGAAGTGAAAATCATCAACCACTTGCCTGTATTTACTGTGTTTTTTATGTTCATTGGATACTCCTTTGATTAATATCGATAATGCTAGCCGGTTCACCTTGGATATTTCAGATATTCACTGGCAGTTCTCCACGTCATAGTAGGCGTCACCCGCACAAGCCTTACAAACGTGAGTGCCATTTTGCATAACCTGCCTCCCATCAATAACTTCTTCGCCGCATAATGGGCATGTCATGGCGTATAATGGCTTGCCCGGCAAATCCTCGGGGCGGTAGTGTACGTTGACATGCGCTGCGCTGAACAGTTCTTCATCTGTGGTTGAGTCGAAAAACGAGGTCAAATCTGTATCGTCTGGTATATGTGTCCGCATTTTGCGATAAACTCGAATAGCTTTGCCGGCCTGAAGATTCAAAAAAGTCGCTGCGGATTTTCCATAATCCATACACTTCAGATTGCGCTTGCCCAGTTTGCAGCCTGTGACAACTCCAATAGCGTCCGTCAAACAACGGTCGCACTCAACATACACAATTAGATCGCGGAAACCAATCGGCTCATCGATTCCTAGTATTTTCAAGGCCATCCGCGCCATACGCACACCGATAATCTGTCCTGCGCACAGATGCCCATGATATGAGATGGCTTCTTGCAAATGCTGCTTATATGTTTTCAAGTGTTCCTCTCCTTTTAGTCGCAATGGATTACAAATATCCCAATATCTTTTGGGTTGGGAATGTATATTGGGAAATCACTTCTTCCTGTTTGCGTGGCATTTTCCTGTAAAAAAGTACAGGACTCCTCTGCGGTAATTTTTGGCGCGTTATACAACACAAATTGCTCAGCATCTTGCCAAGAGCGAAGCGGCTGGCCAAATTCAATGGTGTGAGTTAAAAATTGATAACGATAGCCTTGTTTTTCCAATTCATACTGCACCATGGGAGCGGTGTCTTTGCTAGTCTGTCTGTGATTGTCAGGATAGAGATGTCCGCTGTTTTCGGCATTGACGATTCGTATGGCTCTGCGGCGGCAAAACTGTCGGTATTCACTCTCAGTTACGGACTTGCCGAAAAAACTCATGATAACAACATCAAAAACATCTGCAAGCGCAGTTACATCAGCACAACGAGCATGCAAATTATGTAGTTCTAATCGGTTTGCATCGTATTGAAGTTGGGCTATCACAACTTCATTGATATCAATTGCAGTAAGACTTGTCACATGCGGCGCGAGCTCAAGGTCAATCCTACCAAGTCCGCACCCAATGTCGCCAAGCGTATCAGATGGTTCCAAGTAGGGGGCAATTTTCCCAGCCAGCTCTTTATGAAAACCAGTGTATGAACTGGCATCTAAGAACCATCTAATACTTTGATCACTCCATAAAAAATTCACTCAGCATCACCTCCGGTTATATTTCTCATGATATATATCTCTCATAATACAGCGCATTTTTAATGCTGTCAAATTTTAATGCGGCTATGATGGTTTTACGGCTGTGGTAAAACGGGGGGAAATGGACTGCGATGAGTTTAGTGAATGGGTTTATAAGATTGCTTCAAGCTTAAAGGCAAGATTGTTGCCTCAAGCCAATTAGCTTGACTTGGGTAACTGCTGCAAATACCGAGCTATATATTCTTGCGTGGCACTTTTGTTCTCGCTGGCAACTGATATAAGCTTGCCTTTTGACAGAATTGTTTGTTCCAAGTGTCTGTGCAAGCTCAAATATTCGTTATCCAAATTCAAGCTCAATATCGCATGTGATAAATTCTGCGCAGATTTCAAAACGCCTATGCAAGGCTTTTCTGCGTTTATAATTCGCAGCAGCGGCTTCATAAACCTCTCTGATTTCAATTCAACTCCACCAACTTCATCTAACACTATAAGGCTGCATTTTTTGTTTTGAGAGTCTTTTTCAACTTGAAGTATGGCTACCTCCAAGGCTGAAACATCCATCTGTCCGTTAAGCAAAAATATTCCTGATTGGTTGGGGATATACATTGCTTCCAGCGGAGGTAATTCTTCGGTTACACTCAGAACACGATACCCAATAGTTCGTCCGGCTTCCTTTAGACGTTGTGTTATAAAGCCTGCAACATTTGCTCTTGACTGCTCCAGCTCTTTTCTTATCAAACTTGATTTTCCAACACATGGTTTCCCTTGCAGAAATAAATGCATACGTTTTCCTATTTTGACAATACTTTTATGTGTCAACGCCGGTCTAATTTTGTTTGCCTTTGGTCATCAATCGTTACAAAGAAACTATCGGACAGTTTGGCAAATATTACAGAACATTTTGCAGCAGTGCAAACCAAACTCGAATCCTCTTCAACGTTAACTTGGGTGCAATATAGCCTCCTCCTAAATCAGCTGCCTAATTAAACCGTCCACAGTCATCCCAACGAATACACCTCCTTGCCGCCAGAAGGCTTCTGGGCTATAATTAGCCCTTAGTGTATTCCCTTGTATAGCTTCAAGGAGCGGTATGCTCAGAACACATGCTTCTCATGAATTAAACGCAAAACTGACCGGACAGAAGGTGACCGTGGCCGGATGGGTGGACCGCCGCCGCGACCACGGCGGACTGATATTCATCGACGTGCGCGACCGCTCCGGCGTGGTGCAGGTGGTGTTCAACCCCACCCTTGCCCCAGAAGTACACCAGGCCGCCGGAGACCTCCGCAGCGAGTTCGTGGTGCAGGTAACCGGCGTAGTCTCGAAGCGCCCTTCCGGAACCGAAAACCCCAGGCTGCCCACCGGCGAAATTGAAATCCCGGCTGAAAGCCTGATCATTCTAAACACTTCAGAAACGCCTCCCTTCTACATCAATGAAGACGTGGCCGTGGACGAAAATCTGCGCCTAAAATACCGCTATCTCGATATGCGAAAACCGCGCGTGCGCGACATCATGCTGTTGCGCCACAGGGTTACGCACTTCATGCGCAATTACTTCGATGAACTTGGCTTCGTGGAAGTGGAGACCCCCGTGCTGGGCAAAAGCACTCCCGAAGGCGCCCGCGATTACCTGGTGCCATCGCGCGTCCACGCCGGCAAGTTCTACGCCCTGCCGCAGTCCCCCCAGCAAATGAAGCAGCTGCTCATGGTTGGAGGCTTGGAGAAGTATTACCAGATCGCCAAGTGCTTCCGCGACGAGGACACCCGCGCCGACCGCCAACCGGAATTCACCCAGCTTGACGTAGAGATGAGCTTCATCGAGGAAGAAGACATGATACGCCTCGCCGAGGAACTTCTCACCCGCATGACGCGCGAAATGTTGCCAGACAAGAAGTTCACCACACCCTTCCCCCGCATCACCTGCACCGAAGCCATGGAGCGCTACGGTTCCGACAAGCCCGATTTGAGATTCGACATGCACATCGGAGACGTAACGGAGATTGTGGCGCAAAGCGAATTCGGCGTGTTCAAAAATACCGCCGCCTCCGGCGGCAGAATCAAGGCCATCGCCATGCCCGGTTGCGGAGGCTATTCGCGCCAGGAACTGGCGGGCCTGACCGAACTGGCGCAGACATTCGGCGCCAAAGGGCTGCTACCACTTGCGCTGGGAGAGGCTGACTCAATGGACGCGCTCGGCATGGAGCAGATAAAGAGCGTGGCCGCCAAATATCTAAGCATTGAGCAGGTGAGACAGATGGCTCAAAAAACAGGAGCCAAACCCGGCGACCTGCTCGTTTTCGTAGCTGACAAAAACGATGTTGCCACTTCCGCGCTGGGCAAACTGCGACAGGAAATGGGACTGAGACTCGGGCTGGCCGCCCCCGACCACTTCGCCTTCGCATGGATAACGGACTTCCCCCTCATGGAGTGGAACGCCGAGATGAACCGCTGGCATGCCACACACCACCCATTCACCGCCCCCGTGGATGCCGATATTCCCCTGCTGGACACCACGCCGGACAAGGCGATGTCGCGTGCCTACGACATCGTACTCAACGGTTACGAACTGGGCGGCGGCTCTATCCGCATCCACCGCGCCTGGCTTCAGAAGAAGATCTTCCAGGTGATGAGCTACGGCGATGCCGAGATAACTGAACGCTTCGGGCATCTGCTGGAAGCCTTTTCCTACGGCGCACCGCCGCACGGTGGCATCGCCCTGGGACTGGACCGGCTGGTAATGCTATTTGCAGGCGCGGACAACATCCGTGAAACCATTCCCTTCCCCAAGAACCAGAACGCGGCGGATTTGCTGTTCGGCGCACCCGACACCGTAAGCGAAACACAGATGAAAGAACTGCACATCGAACTGCGTGAAGAATAAAGGAGTAAACCAGACATGAAGCTTTTGGACCGCAAGACCGAGAACCACCAGGAAATCCTCCACGTCGAGATGGAGAGCGCGGAAGTCGCGCAGGCACTGGACCAGGCATACGAACACCTGCTCAAAGAGGTAAAATTGGACGGCTTTCGCCCAGGCAAGGCCCCCCGCGAGTTGCTGGACGCCAAAATCGGCAAGGATGCCGTCTTTGACGAGGCGATGAAGACGGCGCTGCCGGAACTTATTGACACCCTGCTTGTAGAGCAGAAGATTCGCGCCTATGCCACGCCGCGTGTAAAAGTAACCTCTCAGGAACCGGTGAACATCGAGGTGACTGTGCCGCTGATGCCTGTAATCGAACTGGGTGATTACAACGCTATCAAAATGCAGCCCAACCCGGTGTCCATCCAGGAAGAGGCCGTGGACGAGATTATAGAGCGCGCCCGCCACCAGATGGCAGAATGGATCTCCACCGGTGTTCCCGCCGAAATGGACGACCTGCTGGTAATGGACGTCGACAGCGATATTGAAGGTACTCCATACTTCATCGAGGAGGGCGCCAGCTATCAGATTGTGGCAGGGACGCGCTTCCCGTTGGTCGGCTTCTCCGAGGCATTAGTGGGGGCGAAAGCCGGTGAAGAACGCGAGTTCAACCTCAAAATCCCGGAGGATTATCCCGACAAGGAGCGCGCCGGCAAGGAGGCGCATTTCAAAATCAAGGTCATTGACGTCAAGCGCGAAGAATTGCCTGTCCTCAACGACTTTTTCGCCAACAAGGTGGCTCCAGGCTCGAAAAACATGCAGAACCTGCGCGACGCGGTGCGCGAGGATATGCGCAGCCGTGCGCAGTCCGCCGAGGACATGGCCTTCGAAGAGAAGGTTATTGACGCTCTGGTGGAAAAGAGCCATATTGAATATCCACCGCTGCTGATTGAAAACGAGATTGACCGCATGGTGCGCGAATATGTCGACCGCGTGCGCAATTCCGTCCAGAACGAGGAGGAATTCAAAAGCATCATGGACTCATCTCCGGAGGACAAGCTACGTGAGAGCTACAAACCCTCCGCCGAGCAACATGTCAAACGCAATCTGGTGATTTCCAGGCTGGTGGAGGTCGAGAAAATCGAAGTCCCCGAAGCAGACATCGACTTCCAGATAGCCGGCATCACCGCCACATCCGGCGAAAAAGTGCGCCAGCAGACCATCTATCTCAATAAACCAGAAAACCGCGAAACCCTGCGCTGGTGGCTGGCCTCCGGACAAGCAAAAAAATTACTGGTGAACAAGGCTAAGGAAGGCGCGCCGGAAGCCGCTACGGAGCCTGCCGCCGAAGCCAAAGCCGCAGAGCCGGAGACTGTTGCGGATACTGAGGTCAAAACTGAAGACCAGCCAAACTAGCAGAAATGACTGCTGTTGGATAATCGGTAGAGAATGGAAAAATCAGGCACCTGATAAGGAGGCAACGCAATGTACGCAAAAGAAATCACTAACGTAGTACCTATGGTCATCGAAAGCGGCGCCAAGGGCGAGCGCGCCTATGACATTTATTCCCTGTTGCTCAAGGAACGTATCATCATTCTGGGTACGCCGATTAACGACCAGGTGGCTAACTCCATCATAGCGCAGATGCTTTTCCTCGACCGCGAAGATCCGGACAAGGATATCAATCTCTACATTAACTCGCCGGGTGGCGTAATCAACTCCGGCCTCGCAATCTACGACACCATGCACCTGATTCGCCCGCAGGTATCCACCATCTGCGTCGGTTCGGCGGCCAGCATGGCAACGGTGCTACTTAGCTCCGGCGCCCGCGGCAAGCGCTTTGCTCTCCCTAACGCCACCATCCACATGCACCAGGCACTAGGCGGCGTGCAGGGGCAGGCGGCGGACATCGAAATCCACGCCCGCGAAATCATCCGCGTCAACGAGCTGATCCGCGACATCCTTCAAAAGAACACCGGGCAGGATACGGAAAAGGTCAAACACGACACCGACCGCGACTTCTTCCTGACCGCCCCCCAGGCGGTGGAGTACGGCCTGATTGACGAAATTCTGACCCGTCCGGAAAACAAGTAAACCAAAAACAGCAGATGCCGGCATGGCAGGTAAAAGCTCAAAAAGAAGAGGGTGAATTAACGTTCCCCTCTTCTTTTCGCACACTCCCGTGACAAATCCAATACAGGAGAGTGCGCGGCATCTTTCAACCGCAGGGGAACATTGTCATAATTGCCCGCGGCTGTTACAATATTCCCCATCCATTTACGCTTATGACAGGTGCTAGGCTTACCGTTTTCGCTGGTCATTACGGGAGCGGGAAAACGCTACTGGCGATTAACTACGCCGCCCGTTTGAAAAAAGAGGCTCCGGATCGACGGGTGCGCGTGGTGGATATGGACATCGTCAATCCATACTTCAGAAGCGCGGACGCGGGCGAAGCAATGGTGCGACTGGGGGTGGAAGTGATTGCCTCCGCCTTCGCCGGCGGGGGACTGGAAGCGCCGGCGCTGCCCGCCGAAATTATGTCGGTGTTCGATGATAAAGAATCACTTGCCGTCATCGATCTAGGCGGAGATGACCGGGGGGCGCTTGCACTGGGCAGTTACGCCAAGCAGATGAACGAAACCGACAGCCGTATGCTGTTAGTCTGCAACTGCTACCGGCCGCTTTCAAAGGAGCCTGTCATGGCAAGGCGTATAAAAGAGGAAATTGAAGCGGCATCCGGAGTGCGCTTCGCGGGGCTGGTGAACAACTCCAATCTGGCGGCGGAAACCACCGCCCTCGATGTCAGCCGCTCTTTCGCTTATATGCGCGAGGTTTCCGCGCTGTGCGGCCTGCCAGTGCTGTTTACTGCATGTCGGCAGGACCTGTTACCGGAACTGGAAGCAGGCGAGGTGGCGGAACATAATTTGTTCGGTCTTTCGATATTTTATGAGAAATGGGGATTTAACAATGCCGAAAGTAAGCTTTAACGTTGACCGTTGTAAGGGTTGCGGGCTGTGTGTTGATGCCTGCCCTAAAAAGATTGTGGCGCTGTCAAAACAGAATATGAACGCCAAAGGTTTTCATCCGGCTGAGGTGACCGATATAGAAAAATGCATCGCCTGCGCCTTCTGCGCCATCATGTGTCCGGACGCGGCCATAACCGTGGAGAAATAACTAAGGAAGAGAGCACGTCATATGGAAAAAGTACTGATGAAAGGCAACGAGGCGCTGGCCGAAGCCGCTATCATGGCCGGATGCCGACACTTCTTCGGCTATCCCATCACGCCGCAAACGGAAGTAGCGGCGTATATGTCAAAACGTATGCCGGAAGTGAATGGGCTGTACCTGCAAGCTGAAAGCGAGATTGCGTCCATCAATATGGTACTGGGCGCCGCCAGCGCCGGAGTGAGGGTTATGACCTCATCCTCCAGCCCTGGCATATCACTGATGGGGGAGGGCATCTCGTATATGGCGGGATGCGACCTGCCCGCCGTAATCGTCAACATCCAACGCGGGGGTCCGGGGCTGGGCGGAATCCAGCCGGCTCAGTCCGATTACTTTCAGGCCACCCGCGCCTGCGGCCACGGCGATTTTCATCTGATGGTCCTCGCACCCAACAGTATTCAGGAGATTGTGGACCTGACCCAACGCGCCTTCAATCTGGCCGACATCTATCGGACTCCGGTTATGATACTGGGAGACGGCATCTTGGGACAGATGATGGAGCCGGTAACGCTCGAACGCATCCCCGAAGCGGAACTGCCGGAGAAAAGCTGGGCTACAACCGGCACATCCGGCAAGCGCCGCAAGAATATCACCACCTCGCTGTGGCTGCAGCCGGACAAGCTGGAGAAATCTAATTTTGCCCGCTTTGAGCGCTATGCGCTGATACAGCAAAAAGAGCCTCTCTGGGAGGAATATTTAACCGAAGATGCGGATATTGTTCTCGTCGCCTACGGCGCCGTGTCGCGCATCTGCAAAAACGCCATCATCGCCGCACGGGAAAAGGGTGTCAAGGCGGGATTGCTCCGCCCCATCACGCTGTGGCCTTTCCCCTCCCGTCCACTGCTGGAACTGGTTGACAGGGTAAAGACCTTCATCTGCGCCGAAATGAGCATGGGGCAGATGATAGAGGACGTCAGGGCGGCCATAGCGTACAGGAAGCCGGTAACGCTATGCGGACACACCGGCGGCGTGGTGCATACCCCGGAGGAAATACTGGCGCAAATTGAGGCGGCGAACGGAGGGACACAACCATGATAGTTTTTGAACGACCGAAGGCACTGTCAGACGTTGCCACCCATTACTGTCCGGGATGCACGCACGGCATCATCCACCGGCTGGTGGCCGAAATAATGGATGAGCTGGATATCTGCGGTAAGACCGTGGGAATCGCACCCGTGGGCTGCGCGGTACTGGCTTATGATTACTTCGAATGCGACATGATAGAAGCACCCCATGGCAGGGCGCCTGCGGTGGCTACCGGCGTGAAGCGCGCCCTGCCCGACTCCTGTGTATTCACATACCAGGGCGACGGGGATCTTGCCGCCATCGGCATGGGTGAAATCATACACGCGGCCGCACGCGGTGAAAAAATCACCGTCATCTTCGTGAACAACGCCATCTATGGTATGACCGGAGGGCAGATGGCGCCCACCACACTGCCTGGACAGGTAACAGAAACTTCGCCTTACGGGAGAAACACCGACATATCCGGATACCCCATCAAGGTCTGCGAACTGCTGGCCGGGATTGACGGCACTTATTACGCCGAACGCGTGGCAGTGGACAGCGTAAAAAACGTACTGCAAGCCAAAAAAGCCCTAAAGAAGGCTTTCTCCAACCAGTGTCAGGGTCTCGGATTCAATGTGGTTGAGGTCGTCTCCAGCTGCCCCACTAACTGGGGACTTTCTTCTTCGAAGGCTCTGGAGTGGCTGCGTGAAAGCATGCTCCCGTATTACCCGCTCGGGGTCTACCGGGATATGGGAAAGAAAGATGAGGCTACCGTATGAACCACAACATACTGCTTGCAGGATTCGGCGGACAGGGCATTCTGTTCGCCGGCAAGTTCTTGGCTTACTCAGGAATGCTACATGACAAATTCGTGAGCTGGTTGCCATCTTACGGCCCCGCGATGCGCGGCGGGACGGCCAACTGTAGCGTCATCATCGGCAACACGCCGATAGGCTCCCCCATCGTTAACAAGCCTGATATACTGATTGCGATGAATCTTCCGTCGCTGGACAAGTATGAGCCGGAATGCGCGCCGAACGCCCTGGTCATTCTCGATAGCTCTCTGATCGGGCGCTCTCTCGTCCGCACCGACCTGTCCGGATGTTATATCCCAGCCACCGCGCTCGCGGACGAAAACGGACTCAAGGGCATGGCCAACATGATCATGCTTGGCAAGCTGACTGCCGCCTCGTCAGTATGCGCGGCGGATGACATTGAAGCCGTCTTGAAAAAGACGGTGCCCGAACGCAAAAAGGAACTTTTCGAGGCAAATTTCAAAGCATTGAGGCTCGGATATGAATACCGGAGTTAGCCGTATCTGGAGGGGACAATGACTGACCAACTGGTGGAAATAGGGCGGCGACTGGCTGGCCTACGGGAAATCATGCAGTACACGCCAGCGGACATGGCGCAAAAGCTGAACGTATCAGAAGCCGAATACGCCAGATACGAGCGCGGCGAGGTGGATTTCTCCTTCAGCTTTCTGTACAACGCCGCCGGCATCCTGAATGTGGACGTATTCGATTTGATTAGCGGGGAGTCGCCGAAACTCAGTTCCTATTCGCTGGTGCGTGCCGGACAGGGATACAGCATCGAAAGACGCAAGGCCTATGGTTACAAACACTTGGCATACACCTTCCGCGACAAGAAGGCGGAGCCGTTCCTGGTCACCGTAGAGCCTAAACCCGACGATGGGGAACCCACCCCGCATTCCCATGAAGGGCAGGAATTCAATTACGTACTCTCGGGACGCATACTGGTACGCATCAACGAGCAGGTACTCTCTCTCGGCCCGGGCGACAGCCTTTACTACGATTCGACGGCACTGCATTCCATGCAGGCCGAAGGCGAAACAGCCGTGTTTCTGGCAGTGGTGATCAAATAAGCGGCGGGCGTCAGAGACGACTTCGCGCGCGCAGAACGAGGGATTTGAACTTTGGCAATTTACGAAGAATACACTGACAAAAGAGACTGTTACAGTTCCTATGAGGACCTGATGAAGCGCTTCAAGATACGCTACGGGGCTGATTTCAATTTCGCCTACGACGTGCTGGACAGGCTGGCTGCCGAAAAACCGGACAAGCTGGCCATGCTTTGGGTGGGGGTCGACGGTGGCGAAAAATGGATTACCTTCCAGCAGATGTCACGCCGCTCCAACCAGGCCGCCAACTATTTCAAGAGTCTTGGGATAACAAAAGGCGACATGGTGCTGCTGGTGCTGAAGCGCAGCGACATATTCTGGTACTGTATGATGGCGCTGCACAAAATCGGGGCTGTAGCAGTGCAAGCCACCAACATGCTGCTGGCAAGAGATTATATCTACCGCTGCAACGCCGCCGGCATCAAGATGGCAGTCATAACCGGCGACGAAGACTGCACCCGCCACTTCGATGAAGGTCAGCCGTATGAAACCGTCAGCATTAAGGCCGTCACTAAGCACAAAGCGGCCGGCGACGGCTGGCTGGACTTCGAAGCCGGCATGGATAGCCAATCAGAGGAATGGCAGCGGCCTTCCGGCGATGCAAATACGAAAGCATCGGACGTGATGCTGGTCAGTTTCTCATCCGGCACCACCGGCTATCCCAAGATGGTAATGCATGACTTTACCTATCCTCTGGGGCACATCGTGACCGGCATCTTCTGGCACAGAGTAACCGAAGATGGGCTGCATTTCACCATTTCAGACACCGGCTGGTTGAAGTCACTGTGGGGCAAAATGTACGGCCAGTGGCTGGGTGAAAGCGCCATTTTCACATACGACTTCGATAAATTCAGCGCCGCCGATATCCTTTCGAAACTGGAAAAGTATAAAGTCACAACCTTCTGCGCCCCGCCTACCATGTTGCGCATGATGGTCAATGAGGACATGCGCCGCTACGACCTTTCATCCCTCCAGCACTGCTGCACTGCTGGTGAAGCCCTCAACCCCGATACCTTCCACCGCTGGAAGGACTTCACCGGGCTGAGCATCCATGAAGGATTCGGGCAGACGGAGACCACGCTGACCGTAGCGACGCTGTATCCACATACAGAGCCGAAACCAGGGTCAATGGGCAAACCCACTCCAGGCTACGACCTGAAGGTGCTGGACGCCGCGTACAGCGAAGCCCCGGCCGGCGTGACCGGAGAGATCTGCATCAGGGCAGACATCAAAACCAAACCAGACGGGCTGTTTATGGGCTACTACCGGAACCAGGAAGCCACGGATGAAACAATGGCCGGAGGCTTCTACCACAGCGGCGATACGGCGTACCGTGATGAGTCAGGCTATATCTGCTACGTGGGACGCAACGACGACATCATCAAATCTTCAGGGTACCGCATCGGGCCTTCGGAGGTTGAAAGCGTGCTGCTGGAACATCCAGCGGTGTTGGAGGCCGCCGTCACCGGCATACCCGACCAGGTGCGGGGCTTCGCCGTAAAAGCCACTCTCGTACTTAAGAAGGACTTCACCGCTTCGGATGAAATGGTAAAGGAACTGCAGGATTTCGTAAAAACACGCACGGCGCCCTACAAATACCCGCGCGTGATAGAATTCGTCGCAGAACTGCCCAAGACCGTCAATGGCAAAATCAAACGCGCTGAAATACGCGCCGCGTCTAAATAGAAGGAGCCTGCTTTGAAAATCGCCTTTTCCACCCTATCCTGCCCCGACTGGAGCTGGCAGGATATCTGCTCCGCGGCCAGGGACTTTGATTTTGACGGCATTGAGATTCGCGGACTGGGAGAGGACATCTTCGCCGTGCGCGCCCAACCTTTCTCCGAAAGTGCCCTTCCGGACACCATCGCCCGCCTGCACGAAATGGGAATTTCCATCCAATGCTTTTCTTCGCACAACAGCCTTAAATATGCCGACCGCGAAGAGGAGAATATCGCCGAAATCACAGAGTACATCCGGCTTGCGGGCAAAATGGGCGCGCCATACGTGCGTGTGCGCGCCGACGAGAACGTAGCGCCAGAAGGCGAGGTGGATGACGATGTGGTTATCAGACAGCTCCGACGGTTGGCACCACTGGCAGAAGAGCACAACGTCACGCTGCTAGTGGAAACCAACGGCGTTTACGCTCGTACCGACCGGCTCTACCGCCTGCTGGAACGCACCGCCAGCGACAGTGTGGCGGCGCTGTGGGACACGCATCACCCTTACCGGATAGCCGGCGAAAGCCCCGATCAGACGGTGCAGAACCTTGGCGCTTATGTCAAGCACGTACACGTCAAAGACTCCGTACTGGAAAACGGCCAGATCAAATACAGGCTTATGGGCGAAGGTGACATCCCGTTTGACGCCATGTTTCCCGCCCTTGAATCCATCAATTTCGCCGGCATGGTAACGCTGGAATGGAACAAGCGCTGGATGGACGATCTAGAAGACCCCGGCGTGGTCATCCCCCATTTCAGAAACTTTATGAGTGCCCATACCGGCAGGCAGGCGACCGGGCAGCTTTTCGACAACCGGACGCGCACTGGCAAATACATCTGGGAAAAGGAAAGTCTCATCGACCTCACCTTCCCGCAGCTGCTGGACCGCGTTGCGCAGGAATTTCCCGACCAACGCGCCTTCCGCTACACCACGCTGGACTACACCCGCACCTACGCCGAATTCCGCCGGGACGTGGACAGGTTCTGCAGAGGACTCATTTCGCTTGGCGTCAAGCGCGGCGACAAAGTCGCCGTATGGGCTACCAACGTGCCAGCCTGGTTCATCACCTTCTGGGCAGCGACCAGAATCGGCGCAGTGCTAGTAACAGTCAACACCGCCTACAAAATCCATGAGGCTGAATACCTGTTACGCCAGTCCGATACGCACACACTGGTCATGATAGACGGCCACAAGGATTCCAATTACGCTGCCATCATCAATGAAATCTGCCCAGAGCTGGCCGGCAACGTACCGGGACAGCCGCTGCACACCAAACGTCTGCCGTTCCTGCGTCATGTGGTCAGCGTGGATTTCCAGCAGCCAGGCTGTCTCACATGGGAGGAGACCGTGGAGCGCGGCCGCACCGTCCCCATGGAGACGGTGTATCAGCGCATGGCCGACATCAACCGTCACGATGTCTGCAACATGCAGTACACCTCCGGCACCACCGGTTTTCCCAAGGGGGTCATGCTGAGTCACTACAACGTCATTAACAATGGCAAGACCATCGGCGACCGCATGGATTTCTCCACCGCCGACCGCCTGATGATACACGTACCTATGTTCCACTGCTTCGGCATGGTGCTGGCGATGACCGCCGCCGTTACCCACGGCGTCACCATGTGCCCAATCCCCGCCTTCTCACCGCGCCTGTCGCTGGAATGCATCAACAAGGAAAAAATCACCGCTTTCCATGGCGTACCTACCATGTTCATCGCCATGATGGAACACGAGAATTTCCCCAAGACGGATTTTTCCCACATGCGCACCGGTATCATGGCCGGCAGCCCCTGCCCCATCAAGGTGATGACCGAGGTGATGGAAAAGATGCACATGCCAGAAATCACCATCGTGTTCGGGCAGACGGAGGCCTCTCCAGGCTGCACCATGTCCCGCTCGGACGACCCCATCGAGGTGCGGGTTAACACCGTGGGCCGCGAGTTGCCGGGCGTCGAGTGCAAAATCGTAGATCCCGCCACCGGCGAGGATCTTCCCGACGACACCGACGGGGAATTCGTAGCCCGCGGCTACAACATCATGAAAGGGTACTACAAGATGCCCGCCGCCACGCAGAACGCCATCGACCGGGATGGTTGGCTGCACACCGGCGATCTGGCCAGACGCCGTCCGGACGGCAACTACAAAATCACCGGACGCCTCAAGGACATGATCATCCGAGGCGGCGAGAACATCTACCCCAAGGAAATTGAGGACTTCATCTACACCAACCCTAAAGTAAAGGATGTACAGGTAATCGGGGTGCCGGACATGCAGTACGGAGAGGCCGTAATGGCATGGATCGTGCTCAAGACCGGCGAACAGGCTTCGGAGGAAGAGATAAAGGATTTTGTCTGCGCGCATATGGCCAAACACAAGACCCCGCGCTACGTGCGCTTCGTGGATGCCTTCCCCATGAATGCCGCCGGCAAAGTATTGAAGTACAAAATGCGTGAGGAGGCCGTCGAGTTGCTCGGCCTGCAGGAAGCCAGCAAGGTGAAAAGCGCCTAGCCTGTAATGTCAAAAACGTAGTGGCCTGAAGCATATTTAACGACAGGGAAACAGGGCTTATGAACTGGGAGCCATACTTCAATCAGGAAGCGCTGCCGCACACGGCGCTGGCAGTGCTGGCGGGCGTCGCGGTTGCCGCCCTGGCTTTCGTTCTGCGCCGCATATTCTACAGGTATATCCACCGGCTGGCTTCCAATACCAAAACGCCGTTCAACGACATTCTGCTACACGACACGCGGCTGGTCACGCTATTGTGGTGCATCTGGCCGGGGCTTTACACCATCTATCGCATCGCCGTGCGCCCTGAAGACACAGCTGTAGTGAACCAGATTGCCGGCATCATCTTTATGGTCCTTGCCGCCTACACTATCGTTGTGATTGTCAACGCCCTGCTAAGATGGTACCGCCGCGACATCAGCAAAACATCATGGTCGCTTGAAAACTTCATCGCCGGGTTTTTGGTGTTCGCCGTCCCTGTCATCATCACGGCGCTGCTGGCGGTCGGCATACTGAATCACCTGAATGTCAACCACAACCTGCTAACCTCTGTAAACGCATGGTTGGAGACGCATCTTGCCAGCCTTGCCACCCTGTTTCTGCTAACCGTGGTGCTGCTGCTCATGATCAGGCGTATCGTTCCCCGTCTAATCCGGAACACCGTATACAAAACACACGACGAGCAGACCGAGGAGGATATGCGGAAACGCATCGGCACGCTGACCGGCGTTATCACAACCGGCGTGCAGATGGTTGTCATCTTCATTTTCGTCACCATGATTTTGAGCGAATTCGACTACAATATCTCCGCCCTCCTCACATCGGCAGGCGTGATAGCGTTGGCCATCAGCCTTGGCGCGCAGTCGCTCATCAAGGACCTCATCAGCGGTTTCTTTATCATTGTGGAAAACCACTACCGTATCGGGGACTACATCAAAATCGCGTCGGTCGCCGGTACGGTGGAAAGCATCAACTTAAGAAAAACCGTGCTGCGCGACTCCGACGGAGCCCTGCATGTCGTACCCAGCAGTGCTATCTCCGTCGCCAGCAACTATACCAACAAACTCTCCCGAATCAATTTCTCGGTCTCGGTGGACTACGATACCAACATTGAGAAAGCTATCGAAGTTATCAATCGCGTCGGGCAGGATATGCTGCGGGATCCCGTCTGGAGCAAGCGGCTGCGCACCGCACCGAGGGTGACCCGCGTGGACAAGCTGAGCGACACCGGTATCGACCTGCTGCTGGGCGGAGATACCTACCCCGGCAAGCAATGGGAGAGCATGGGAGAACTGCGCCTGCGCCTGAACAAGGCATTCAAAGCCGAAGGCATCATGCGAGCAGTGCCGCTGACCAAGCTGTCTTTCGAAAACCCGCCAACTCCGCCGCCGCTGTCCTGAGCGTGGCTGATTTATTCCCTATGCCACATGGTCACACAGGCACTGCGTGGACGGTCGCGCTGTTGACGCCCCGTCCTCCAATCCGATAAACTAGCTGTCTGGCATCCCGCTCCTGTCACCGTCCGGTTTTCCAGATTATGTAAACACACTGAAATATCGACAAGAGAGGAACCACACTCATGGCAGGATTCGATATTACCACGCTTGACCCAACCAAACTCGCCGACTGGCAGGTCGCCGAGGAAGCTGAAAAGCACATGACCCCGATTGCCGGGCTGGCCTCGGATTGGGGTATCCTCAAGGAGGAGCTGCTGCCCTACGGACATTACCTGGGCAAGGTGGATTTCTCTGCCCTGCTCAAGCGTCTGGCAGACAAGCCCAACGGCAAATATATCGACGTCACAGCCATCACCCCCACCCCACTGGGCGAAGGCAAAAGCACCACCACCATGGGACTGGTACAGGGGCTGGGCAGGCTGGGCAAGCGCGTCTCCGGCGCTATCCGGCAGCCGTCCGGCGGACCGACCTTCAACATCAAAGGCTCAGCGGCAGGCGGCGGGCTTGCGCAGTGCATCCCGCTCACCCCGTTCTCACTGGGGCTGACCGGCGACATCGACAATGTAACAAACGCCCACAATCTGGCCATGGTGGCGCTCACCTCCAGACTGCAGCATGAATTCATCAACACCGACGAGTTCCTCGCCAGACGCAATCTCAAACGGCTGGATATTGACCCGCGCAACGTGCAGATGAAGTGGGTGATGGACTTCTGCGCTCAGGCGCTACGCGACATCGTCATCGGCCAGGGCAGTGCGATGGACGGCTTCATGATGAAGAGCGGATTCGCTATCTCGGTATCGTCTGAGGTGATGGCGATACTGGCCGTGTTCAAGGATTTAAAGGACATGCGCGAGCGCATGGGTAAAATCGTGGTAGCTTACGACAAGCGTGGCAATCCCATCACCACCCGCGACCTCGAGGTGGACGGCGCCATGACCGCCTGGATGGTGCGCGCCGCCAATCCCAACCTGATGCAAACGCTGGAAGGCCAGCCCGTGATGGTTCACGCCGGACCATTCGCCAACATCGCCGTAGGTCAGTCCTCGATTGTGGCCGATCAGGTGGCGTTGAAGCTTTCCGATTACCATGTCACCGAGAGCGGCTTCGGCGCCGACATTGGCTTTGAGAAGTTCTGGAATATCAAGAGCCGCATTTCCGGACTCGTGCCCAGTTGCGCCGTAGTGGTAGCCACAGTGCGCGCCCTCAAAATGCACGGCGGCGGACCGAAAGTAACACCCGGCAAACCGCTGGACGAAGCCTATACCAAGTCCCATCCGGCGCTGGTGGAAAAAGGCCTGGTCAACCTGCTGGCACACATCGAGACCGTCAAAAAGAGCGGGATGAAGCCGGTGGTGTGCATCAACGCCTTCTACACCGACGACCGCGAGGAAATTGAAATCGTGCGCCGGGCCGCCGAGGCAGCGGGGGCACGCGCGGCGGTATCGCAGCACTGGCTCAAAGGCGGCGCAGGGGCACAGGAGCTGGCAGAAGCGGTGGTGGACGCCTGCAATGAAAATAGCGAGTTCAAATTCCTCTATCCCGATGAAACACCGCTCAGGAAGCGCATCGAGATTATCGCGAAAGAGGTATACGGTGCCGACGGCGTGACTTACACGCCGGAAGCCGCCGCCAAGGCCGAGCGGCTGGAGAAGGAGCCGGACGCCGCACAGATGAAAACCTGCATGGTGAAAACCCACCTTTCGCTTTCCCACGACCCCACGCTAAAAGGTCGCCCCACAGGCTGGACGCTGCCAATCCGCGACATCCTGACATACGCCGGAGCGGGCTTTATCGTGCCAGTGGCTGGCGACATCAAGCTAATGCCGGGAACATCATCCAACCCGGCCTTCAGAAGGGTGGATGTGGATACGAAGACCGGAAAAGTAAAAGGGTTGTTCTAGGATACAACCGGGGGACGGACAGGAGGGACGAATGACAGCCAGGATTATAAGCGGAACAGCAATCGCCAGACAGATTACCGAAGAAGTGCGCGCCGATGTTGCCGAACTGAAGAGCAGGCACGGCGTCACCCCTGGGCTGGCAACGGTGCTGGTAGGCGACGACCCTGCCTCGCATGTGTATGTGACCGCCAAGGTTAAAGCCTGTCTGGACATAGGCATCTATTCCGAGCGCCACGACCTGCCCGGCTATACGCCGGAGGACGACCTGCTGGCACTCATCGACAAGCTGAATAAAGACCCGCGTATTCATGGCATACTGGTGCAATCACCACCTCCTCCCCACATCAACGAGAACCGCGTGGTTTGCGCCATCGACCCGCGCAAGGACGTGGACGGCTTCCATCCGGTAAGCGTGGGGCGCATGGTCATCGGCGAGCCAGGATTCCTGCCATGCACGCCGCGCGGTGTACAGGTGCTGCTGGAACGCAGCGGTATCGAGACTGTCGGGGCTGAAGTGGTGGTGGTCGGACGCTCAAACATCATAGGCAAACCGGTGGCCAACATACTGCTGCAAAAAGCCAAAGGAGCCAACGCCACCGTCACCGTCTGTCACTCTGCGACCCGCAATATCGCCGAACACACCCGCCGCGCAGACATACTTATTACCGCCATCGGCAGGCCGAAGTTCATCACCGCCGATATGGTAAAGGAAGGCGCAGTGGTAATTGACATCGGTATCAACGAAATCGGCAGGACGCCGGAGGGTAAGCGCATCCTCACCGGCGACGTGGACTTCGAGGCAGTCAAAGAAAAGGCCTCAGCCATAACGCCAGTGCCAGGCGGGGCGGGACCGATGACCATCGTCATACTTATGTCAAACACCATCAAGGCGGCAAAAATGGCTGCCGGTGTGCAGTAAATACAGGCCACAGAAGTTGACAACTAAACAGGCTATTCTCTACCATAAAACCGGAGTTTTTCAAGGAGATATTGAACCATGATTGACGTTACCGATGCCACTTTTGAAGCCGAAGTGCTGAAATCACCACTACCGGTACTTATTGATATGTGGGCGCCGTGGTGTGGTCCTTGCCGCATGGTGGCCCCGATACTGGAAAAACTGGCGGACAAGTACGCCGGCAAGGTTAAATTCTGCCGTATGAACGTGGATGAAAACCAGAAAACGCCGGCGCTTTACAGCGTCCGATCCATCCCCAACATGCTGTTTCTGAAAAATGGCAAGGTTGTGGACAATGTTGTCGGAGCGCTGCCCGAATCGGCGATTCAAAGCCGGGTGGATGCTTTACTGGCGGCCGGTTAATCCGAGCTGCACACAAAAATGAACGGAGGGGACACGGTGTCTCCTCCGTTTTTTGTTCCATGAGGCACTCCCCAAAAGCCTCCCAAGCCCTATTCCGGCAACTTCTGCATGTAGCCCGCCTTCAGGACGTATCCCTGTTCGGCGTAATACTGCCGCGCACCAACCCCACTCAACACCGCCACACCCCTAACGCCGAACTCCTCAAACGCGATGCGCTCGGCGCAGGCCAGCAGTGCCCTGCCAAAGCCGCGGTGCTGCGCCGACAGGTCCTCGCGTCCCCCCAAGACGACCTCGCTGCCAAAAACATGCAGCTCGCGCACCAGAGCCATGCCGACAGACGTTTCAAAAACATCCGGCGGATTGGATTCGATACGCAGACGTAGCAGCCCGAACAGGACGGCGCGCCCGTCTTCGAATGACAGCAATATTTCGTGCCCGTCCGAAGCTTGATAGTTACGCCGCACGATTTGAGGCTCCCCCACCTTCCAGCCGCTTTTAACGCGATGACCGTACTCGCGGCAGCGAATACAGGCACAGTCGTCGCCGCGCGCCGCCATATACTCGCGCACCACGTCCCGCACCGACTCCTTCAAGCCACCCGTAATGTACTGTGAGGGAATATCGCGCAGAACCCGCGAAATGCGCACATACGGCGGCACCAGAGACTTGATGTCGGCCATCAGTTTAATCATCACTTCCGCCGGATATGGAGTATATTTACCGCTTCTGAACCATTCTTCGAGTTCGGTACCCTCCACCACCATGGTGGGGTAAAGTTTGAGGCCGTCCGGGCAAAAAGCGGGGTTGGCAAACAACTCCCGCGCCATGGCAAGGTCATGCTCCGGCGTGGACCCCGGCAGTCCCGGCATCCAGTGGTAATACACCTTGAAACCGTAACGCCTGAGCAGCGCCGTGGCCGCCGTTACGTCGGCAACCTGATGCCCGCGCCGCACCAGTTTGTAAATATCATCGTCAAGCACCTGCACGCCAAGTTCAACCCGCGTGGCGCCAAACTCCAGCATCCGCCTGCACTCCGCGTCTCCGCAAAAATCAGGACGCGTTTCGATGCACAACCCGACACAGCGCCGCAGTGCCGTCTCGTTCATATGCTGTGCTTCGGCGAGCGTCTGCGAAATCACGCCGTTGAGCGCATCGTAGCAACCTTTGATAAATTGATACTGATAATCCACAGGTGTGGCCAGAAAAGTACCCCCCATGATAATCAACTCGACCTTGTCAACGGGATGCCCCATATCAGACAACATCGCCATCCGCCGCTTTATCTGCATGACGGGGTCGTAGTCATACGCACTGGCGCGAATCACCGACGGCGAGGCCGGCGTATAGCTCTGCGGGATGGCGCCGAAGGTCGGGCAGTAGACGCATTTTCCGGGGCAACCGGAAGGAGCCGTCATCACCGCCACTGGCGTAACCCCTGATATTGTGCGGGAACGCTTTCTCATAGTAATATTACAGGGTATAAGTGTATCAGCAAGCTCGGATACTCACAAACAGCGTCCGGGGAGGCGGTATGAAAAAAGACCGGAAGCGCATCAGGCTCTCAAAAGAAAAGCGCGAAGACCTTCTCGGGGAAATCAAAACCTGGTTTCTCCGCGAGCGTGATATTGAACTGGGAGAACTGGGAGCAGTATTGATACTGGACTTTATCATCGAAAAGCTAGCGCCGGAGTTCTACAATCAGGGGGTAGAAGACGCTCGCCGCTTCATGGAAGAACGGGTTGACGACGTGCTGTCGATACAGTTAAAACGCCATTACGGGAGCGGCGATATCACACATATGGAGAAAAGCATAACGCCATGAAACAGACTGATTCCGAAGCCGCCGTCTGGGATGCCATCGCGCCGGCATGGTACAATGTCCGCCATCACACCATCTTTAATACAGAGCTAACCAAACTGGCCGAACGCTGGAAGAAGGGCGACCTGCTCAATCTGGGATGCGGCCACGGCGCCGATTTCCTGCCTTTTATAGAAAACTTCGACCTCTTTGGCGTGGACTTCTCCGCCAACATGCTGGAGATGGCGCGGCGCTTTGCCGACAAACACGATTTTCAGGTCAAGCTGTCGCAGGCAGACATTCTCACACTGCCTTACCCCGCCGCCAGTTTCGAACATGCGATTGCCGTCGCCAGCCTGCACCATATCAAAGGACAGGTCAACCGCCTTCAGGCGCTGCTGGAACTGCGGCGCGTGCTCAAACCCGGCGGAGAAGCCTTCCTGACTGTATGGAACCGCCGCCAACGCAGATTCTGGTTCAAAGGCCGCGAAGTAATGGTGCCTTTCACCATCGACGAGCGCACCGTACAGCGCTACTATTACCTGTTTACCTACCGCGAAATCGAAAACCTGTCCAAACAGGCCGGCTTCAAAATTGTGGATATAGCGCCGGAAAGCGGTTACCGCTTCCCCATCCGCGAATTCTCGCGCAACATCTGCGTCTTGCTAAAAAAATAAAACTGTAGTAGTCTTAACCCGAAATTATGTTGCCTACTGTCAGGCTAACGCCCGGCAAGCGAGGCAAACAGGATATGGAGGCGTCCCTGATATGAGCATGGTCACTATCACCTGCCCCCAGTGCAGCGTCGATGGCAAAATGTCGCTGCTGGACAACAGATACAACGGCCCGTACCGCTGCTGGAAATGCCACACCGCTTTACTGCTGGTTATGGACAACGCCGAGGTAATAAGCTGCACCCCCATGTCGGAGGAGGAATTCACCCACCACATGGAACTCAAAAAACAGCGCGACCGCATGAATCGCGACTAGATTCATCCACGAGACAGAGCAATGCCAGTTGTAACCGTGGATATGTGGCAGGGGCGAACTCCAGAGCAAAAAAAGCAACTGGTGGAGGGGCTGACTCAGGCCTTCGCCAGCATCGGCACGCCTAAAGAGAAGGTGATTATCATCTTCAATGAACACGCCAAAAGCGATTGGGCGGAAGCCGGCAGGCTGGCTTCGGAGGAGTGACTTACAGGCGTCGGGACTTTAGGACTGAATTTTGAATGATTCTAAATCCCGCGTCATGGAAGGGCAGCGTATGACGACAGAGCACAAGGCTGAATATGGCATTACGAACGACACCGGGACACCCTATTTGAGACTAGCGAAGATATGCCTGTTGATGGGAAGTGGCTGGGCAGTTGTCTTCTGGGTGGGCACGGCGTTATTCATCAGTCTTACACAGAGAGAACCTTTCTTAAATGTTTTGCAAGGTAATTACCTCCTGTTGATTTTTTATGCCTGTGGTGCCGTACTCAGCATTGCCATTTGGCAGCTAGTAGGGCTACTGATAATCAAAATGCAAAACAGGAAGTGAATATCAATTAAACCACAGGTGATTCAGCCGGCACCATCGAGAAATGAAATATCTCCGAAAGGCAAAGCTCAGATTATGCCTCGGGGCTGTAGGTTGTCGGCGTTTCGCGCCGATTTTTAATTAAAAGATTCTTGATTTCAGATTCCACCATAAAGCAGCGCGCACCCCTCAAGCAAAAAATTTTGCTTGAGCTAAATAAAAATCCCCAGTTGGTGAATCTAATATTCATAGGGCATCAAATACACCCCCGTAGGATGATTTAATGATTACGGAAACAAACCAGGTACAAATCGGGATGAATATCGGATGGCTACGCAAGATAACTATCCCGCATTCAGCATCATGAGAGATAAACAGAATGAAAGCGGAGGAGTTTGTCAATCGCGTCGGCCAGGTTAAGCCAAGGCTCTATCGCACCGCCATTTTATACCTGGGAGACGAGAGTCTTGCGAAAGAGGCAGTCGACGAAACAGAATACAAAGCATTTATATCCTTGAAAAAACTTCGCCAACCCGAGTATTTTGAAACATGGCTCACACGAATACTAATAAATACATGCAAAAAAATCCTGCGCCATTTGAAGCGTGAAGTGCCATATGAATCCGCACCAGAGCCGTCAGCAGAAGATTTTGATTCTCTGCCACTCAAAGAAGCTATTCAGAAATTGCCCCTTGAACTTAAAGAAGTTGTGATTTTGCGGTATTTTTCCGGGTTCACAGTGGCTGAAACAGCACAGAGCCTCGATATGCCGCAAGGCACAGTGGCCTCTCGTCAACGGCGTGCTTTGCAACTTCTAAAACTTGAATTATCCGATGAATAGAGGAGGCCTATTATGAATCGCCAACAGGAATATAACGCACTGATGCTAGAACTGGAAAGCATCCCTGCCGATATGATGCAAATGTCCGCCAAGACGAAAACCCGTGCAAGAAGGCGAAATGTTATGAGGTATACCGCCATTCCATCCGGTTTGTTTATGGCGATATTGCTTATAATTACAATCGCGGTGAATACCTCCCCGACCGTAGCATCAGCCTTTGAGCGAATACCGGTACTCAGGCAAATCGTTACTCTTGTAAGATTCAACCAATCATTAACAGACGCCATAGAGCACAAATTTATCCAGCGCATTGACCAAGAGCAAATGGTAAACGACATCACAATGCGTGTGGAATATGTGGTAGTTGACCAGCGCCAGTTAAATGTTTTTTACACGCTTGAATCGTCTGTCTATACACATATAAATAGTTTTATATCTGTTCTTGATGTTGAAAGCAGGCAGGAAAAACCCGTGTCAGTTTTTGAAACGACGGACGGCGACCTCAATAATATAGGAACGCTTCGCATGGCGACAATAAATTTCGCCAGAGAACAAATGCCAGCCAGGTTGATTTTGAAAGCACGGGTAGACGTTTTGGATGCGCCACAAATTGCCGGAGTGCTGCCAAAACCAATGCAAAATCTGGCCGAACAGGAATACACAGCGCCTGAAATCGTAGCTACAGCTACATTCGAGTTTGTTCTGGAGTTTGACCCAGCCTTCACGGAACAGGGCGATACCTTTTTCGTTAATCAGGATTTTATGATAGATGGCCAACGTTTAACATTGACAACGGTAGAAATCTACCCAACCCACATGCGAGCTAACTTTTCTGCCGACCCCGCGAATACAGCATGGTTGACGTCATTGCGTTTTTACGCAGAAAACGAGTACGGCGACCGTTTTGGTGCAATTTCCAATGGGATAATCGCTTTTGGCGCGCACGATTCGCCCATGATGGTATCCCATATCATGGACAGCCCTTTCTTTGCCGAAAGCAGTCATCTGACATTGTTCATAGAGCAAGTCGTATGGTTGGATAAAGATATGGAGCGCGTGAAGGTTGACCTTGTAAATGGCACCGCAAACAACCTGCCGAACGGCGTAACTCTTTCTGAGGTCAGGCAAGACGGCACCTCCTGGCAATTGTATTTTGCGGTTGTTGAACAAGCTGAATATCGTTCCCACCAGGTATTCGGGCATAGCTGTTTTGACGAAACCGGTAATGAGTTCTGGACTGCAAGTGTGTTGTCGGGGATAAGATTCAATAATATCAGTGGATTCGCTCCGGGAGTGTTTTATGAGCGGGTTACAATTCGCGACTATTCACACGATGTTGTGTATCTCGCACCGCTATATTCACGCGTGGCACTACTGACTGAACCTGTGGCGTTGAAAGTGCGTTAGATTGATAAAACGAATCGGATGCTGGGTTTGGGTATCCGATTCGTTTTTCATTGTGCAAACCGGATAACCGGAAGATGCTGTACTGTCGGATATTTACGGAGAATAGCGCGGCGGTGTATAAGTTCAAACAGATATTGGACTCATACAGGCAATTGATACCAGCATATCCAAAGTGTTAATATACTGGCACTCGTACCTTAACAACTGAATATCGAAAACAGAGTTACTACCTCGATGGCAACCAAGCCGCCAAGACTGACCATACAGGAACTAATTGGCCTATGGCGCATCTTCATTTTGGCAATGCAAGAGTTCATATCGCAGTTGCAAGAGAAGCCTTTGAGTGGATAGCAAAGAATTTACCATAGGAGGCAACATGGGTTATTATAAAGTATTATCTAAGCCAGCAGTAGGTTGTGTGCCACATTATAAAGGACTCTTTCGATTTGAGGTATTTCCGTCATCTGATGAAGAAAATCTGCTTATGTCATTATGGCAAAAGTATGTTCAATACAATGACAAAAGTCCGGGGGTAACCACATATCTAACATTGGATGAGTTGAAAGAGCTTGCCCTTCTATCGACTCAAGTTACAGGAGATTGCCATGAGGTCATATACTTTGACGAAGCATTTGGATGTCCGCATCAGGCTGAGTATTATGGTATAGACGTTACTAATTTCGGTGGTTATTCAATCGGGGGTGAGAATTTTTTCAGAGATTCAGATGACCACTCTAAACGCGTTTATCATTTCTTACCTGACGAGATCAACAAACATTTCGAGACAAAGCTAAACGCCAACGGTTTATTCCGTACACTTGAAGATGCCATTCGTTTTCGCACAGCCTTGAACGACCTCGTCGCAGATGAGGATTGGCGAGTTTTTCACATCTTTAGGGTAGGCAATGACTAACCATCTTTGGATTACACTGCCTATCACCGCAATGGGCGGGGACAGCATGATGGACTCTTACACAGGCTTTACAAATGGGGTAAATGGAGTCATTATTTCTCCGATTGTGCCTATTCGCCCATAAAATTTGAAGTGAAAAGAGTAAGATAAAATGCGAGATATTAACTATGCTTTAAGAAACGAAAGGTATTCAACTACTGAATACGACTTGCAAAAACTTGTTGGCAAAAGATTTCTGGGTATTGACTACAGGACAAGCGAAGATAGGCGCTATAAAGATGTTCAGGCATACGAAGTAACCTTAAAATGGGAGGGATTCGTAATGGTGTTTGGGGTTGTAGATAGACGAAGTATACCTTTTGGGCTGAAAAGATTTATTGACTGCAAACTTGAAGATTGGTATGCCATGCCAAATCATGCCTGTACGATATTGGACCTATATTTTGAAGATGCTGAGAAAGTAATATATTTAAACACTTGGGGTGGCATTAAATGGGAATCTGCTACAGCAGACAATTTTCCGGGCTTGCGTGAGGTGGCTTTAAAAGCCAGAAACGAATGGTATTTGAATACGAAATATGATCTTACACGGCTGATAGGGAAAAAGTTTTTGGGTATAAGTTATAAAAAATGCGAGGGGGCACTGTGGGAATATGATAAGAATTATGAGGTGTCATTAGAATGGGAGGGAGATGCCATGGGCTTTATATCTCCGGATTCCCCCCAAAATTTCAACGCAATCGGTACGTTTATTGATTACAAACTTAAAGACTGGGAAATTTTACCCATTGATGCTCGTGAAGTGATTACCCTGTATTTTGAAAATACTGAAGAGACGGTAACCGTTACTACTTGTGCTGGGCATTATGGTATTGAGTGGGAATCGAGTGCAGATGGAAGCGGCTAAGCAAAGGCAACGTGCAATTATTGTGTAGCGCACATATGGTGTGTTAATATCCAGGTAGAACTCGCACCTTAACAACTGAATACCAAAAAAAGACCTACTACCTCTTCAACGCCCACGGGGATGTGGTGCAGCTGGCGGACTCAAACGGCGCGGTAATACCGTTTGTGCCGAGCGCAGGCCTTAAAGCAGGTGTTAAAGGCGTTAAAGCCATCAACAAAATTGATGATGCTGTTGATGGCACAAAGATTGTCATAAAAGCAGGCAATTTCAAGAGCTTTACAGGGGATAATTTCCGGCATAATCTAACGTAGCTTATTGACGATGCTCCAAAGACAATGCAAGGTGCTCAAGCGCACCATGTGTTGCCTAAAGCTAAGAAATTCGATAGTTTCTTCAAACAAGCAGGATTAAATGTGCATGATCCCAGATTCTGAGCATGGGTAGATTCTTCTAATCAACAATAGAGCAAGACTTATGAAAGGACGCGGGATGCATTTATGAATCACAAACAAAACGCAACAGCAAATCAATTTTGGAATGAACTTTACAAGCAATATAACACAATAGACATGATACGACGGTTTGGCGAAGGAGTGCTTGAGTTTATCAAATCACAATTAAGATAATCTCCTGTTCAATAAATCAATAGATTTTTGGGGAATGGAGGTGGCTTTATGGAAATAAAGGACAGCGTTAATTTAATAGGTGTTTATCAAATAAACAAAATGGCTGATGTTCATCTTATTGAAATGATGATAAATCAATCGCCTATTGAAGTTGATGTATCTTCATTTACGCAAAAAAATGATGAATTATCGGAAGACGAATGGCAAACAGCATATGACGAACATTATTTAAATAAAGATGGAGAGGAAGTAATTGGTAGATTTGGAGACCAGCATTCTTTATCAAAATTTAATTTCACGCGCATAGCGTTTTTCATGTATTTTGTCGATTTTAACAAACCACTACTAACTCAATATGGCGAAGTTTTATTAGAAAAACCCATCTATATGCCAGAGCGTTTGTTAAAAATAATAGATTTTATTCCAATTAGTAACAACAGGCTGTTGAGATAACTGTGAACAATGGGCTGAGCAGGAATTCCATGATGAAATACAAGCTGTTTTGCGCCCTGTTAGTCGTAAGTGTAACGGCCTTGATGGCTTCCTGCGTTGGGAATGTTGATGCTGCGCTTGATTCATCAGCACCCGCGCCATCATATACGCCGCCACCTGATAGCACAACTATCGCTCCACTCGATAACACAACCATACCACCTACCCTCTCATTGCGGCCTTACCCAGTTAACCCTGATAAAACCGAGCCAAATCCTGTCTCTCATTTCTTCTATACAATAGATGGCGACAGTGTGACTATAACCAAATATAAATGGGAATTCATCATGGGTGAAAAGGATGGAGATGTTGTTATCCCTGATAAAATCGAGGGCAAGAGTGTAACAAGTATCGGCAAAAATGCTTTTCGGGGCTGTAATTATCTGACAAGCGTAAAAATACCAAATAGCGTAACCACCATTGAAGAAGGAGCTTTCTATTCTTGCTATTCCTTGGTCATCGTAAAAATGTCCGAGAACATAACAAGTATTGGGGATAACGCTTTCTACGGTTGCTCCTTTCTAACTGATATAGCCATACCAAACGGCGTAACGAAGATAGGAGAAGAGGCTTTCTATGGGGCTTTCTACAATAGCGGAGTGTTACAAAGAATAACTTTACCTGATAGTGTAACTAGTATTGGCAAGGACGCTTTCGCCTACACGCTTATAGGCACTTACCCTATTAGCAATCCATACCTCACCGTTACCTGCTCCCCAAATTCATACGCTCACCAATATTGTGTGGAGAACAATATACAGTTCCAGTTAACAAGTTGACCCACTCCAAACTCGCGCCAGTCAAAATGTCAGAGAAGGGCAATCGTCTCTTCATAGGCTTTTATGTCAACCACCGCCCCACATACCCCGCCTTTAGCTCATTGAAGCGCGCCCAGTACTGCGACTCATGCAATTCGTCCAGCGTCATGATAACGGCATCCTCGCGGTTATCGAGGTAGTACCCTTTGCGCACGCCGCGCTTAGTGAACCCGTATTTCAGATATAGCGCCTGCGCCGCTGTATTGGACACGCGCACCTCCAGCGTCATCAAAACAGCGCTCAGTTCAAACGCCAGCTCGATACCTTGTATCAGCAGCCGCTCCCCAATGCCGCGATGACGAAAGTCAGGATGCACCGCCAGATTGATGATATGCATCTCGCCAGCCATCAGCCACAACCCTGTAAAACCGAGAATAAACGCCTGCCGCCGTCCGGAAGCATCCTCCACCGGCGGCAAGGCATCATCCAATGCCACCAGATAGTGCGCCATGGGATTGATAAGTTCGGTTCTGTAGTTGGTAGGAGGCACCATAGCCGGAAAACAGGCTAGGTCGACGGCACGCACCTGTTCCAAGTCTTCCGCCCGCATTTCCCGAACGTGGAGGCTCATGACCACTCCGTATAACGCTCGACCTCACTGTAAATGCAGCCGCAGTATTGCTGACGATAAAGCTCCAGCGGCTTAGTGATGCGGCGGCTGTCGGAATAGCGTTTGCGCAGGTCGGCAGAAAGAAAGGCCACTCCGGAGCGGGCGGAGGCCTTTTCACCACTTTGATTCACCAGTTCATGCTTCTGATGAGGGCTGATCAAAAGGCTGGTGGTAAAAGCTTCGAACCCATCTTCCGCGGCCTTGGCGGCAACCCTATCCAACCGCATGTCAAAGCAGTGCCGGCATCGATCGGCTTCATCTCCGGCCACACGTCGGAAATATTCCTTGAAATCGTAACCAGCGATGACAACCAGCTGGAAAGACAACGCCAGCGCCATGCCCGACATGGCTTCCAACCTGAGATTATGTTCGGTAAAATGATGGATGTTGGGGTTATACCATACGGCCGTGACAGCGTGCCCCTGTTTGCGCCAGTACTCGATGGTGTAAGCGGTGCAATGAGCGCAACAGGCATGAACCAGTAATTTCATGCCACCTCAGAAAAGTCCGGCCTGGGCATTCCTGTCTTTGGGACAGGGCAACCCAAGATGCTTATAGGCGAGCGGAGTAACCACACGCCCGCGCGGAGTGCGGTCGATAAAACCAAGCTGGAGGAGATATGGTTCGTAAACATCCATGATGGTGTCTGATTCTTCGCTTATCGAGGCGGCAATGGTCTCCAGCCCCACCGGCCCGCCCCCAAATTTTTCAATGATGTTGCGCAGCAGGCGGTGGTCGATTTCATCCAACCCGACAGGGTCTACCTCCAGCCTGCCCAGCGCAGCCAGCGCGACTTCTTTACTAATCACCGAGTCGGCTTTGACCTGGGCGTAATCGCGCACACGTTTCAAAAGACGGTTGGCCACACGCGGCGTGCCGCGGGCGCGGCAGGCAATTTCATGCAAGCCGTCATCCTCTGCCACCACCCCCAACAACCCCGCCGAGCGCCTGACAATGGACTCCATAGCGGTTACATCGTAAAAATCCATGCGATATACCGAGCCGAAACGGTCTCTAAGTGGCGACGAAAGCTGGGCAAAACGCGTGGTGGCGCCGATAAGGGTAAACGGTGGCAATTTAAGCCGCAGGCTCTTGGCAGTCGGACCTTTGCCAATGACGATATCGAGAGCGCGCTCCTCCATGGCCGGATAGAGCACCTCCTCAACAGGACGCCCCAGACGATGAATTTCATCGATGAACAGGATGTCCTGAGCGCGAATATTGGTGAGTATGGCCGCCAGATCCCCCGGGCGCTCGATGGCAGGACCGGAGGTGATGCGGATACTTACCCCCATTTCAATAGCGATTATATTGGCCAGCGTAGTCTTTCCCAGACCGGGCGGGCCGTACAGCAGTACATGGTCAAGAGCCTCGCCGCGCGCCTTGGCGGCCGCAATGGCAATACCAAGGTTTTCCTTTATCCTGCCCTGACCGATGAATTCAGTCAGACTTTTCGGGCGCAGATTGGAGTCCAGTGAAACGTCCTCGGCCAACGGTTTACCCGAAATTACGCGAGCTATGGCGCTTCTCCTTCCGCATTTATGGGGCTATTATAGCACAGGTGTTTTATGCTATCGCAGTCTTGACCTGCAATCATGGTCCGCAGTAAATTCATCAAGGAGAAAGCAACGCGACCGAAGGCTCATGAGGGGAGGCCGGAATGACATGGATGAGAAGAGGAATTTAAAAGTTGACTGCTGATAGTTTCTGTTCTGATATCCCCAATCACCTAAACTGGCACAGGCAATTGACAACCGCGCACATATTGATTAAAGTAACCCCGACCAATCATCGGATTAAGGAGGAAACCGGATGTTCTGCAGTAAATGCGGTACACAGACCACAAACGACAGCCTGTATTGTTCCAACTGCGGCAACAGGCTGGCGGCGTCCACTGCGGCAACTCAGCCGCCGGCTGCCGGAACCCAGACAAAGCGCACTAACAGCATGGCCATCGCGTCGCTGGCACTGGGAATCATCGGCTTTGTCATCCCCATAATCATCACCTCGATACTAGCTATCATCTTCGGTATCGTAGGCATGAACAATATCAAAAATAATCCGAACCAAGAAGGTAAAGGATTAGCGATAGCCGGCATTATTCTCGGCGCTGCATTCTTGGTACTCTTCATACTTATCCTCATTGTTTTTCCGACGATAGCCTATACTACAAGCACATTCGCAACCATTGACGACTTGACACCTGTGACGTTCACACCAATAACTATACCATTTCCGTCTTCCTATCCGTAATCGAAAAGGGGCGTCCAGCCACATGGCTGGACGCCCCTTTCTGTTCAGAAACACCGGTTTACGGCGCGTCAGATTCCGGAAACCCGAAGTTACCACCGCCGCTTCCCGCCATAATGGGACCTCCGGCAAAAATGGGCAGCGTATTTTCTTTCTTGGCAGCTTCCTTCTGTGCCGCCAGCGCGTGTGCCTCTTCTTCAGCCTCGATACAGGCATTGCAGCGCGCCGGTATCAGCTTGCCGATAATCACATTCTCCTTGAGGCCGGACAGACGATCAACCTTGCCATGAATGGCAGCCTCAGTAAGCACGCGAGTGGTCTCCTGGAAGGAGGCCGCCGCCAGCCAGCTCTTGGTGGAAAGCGACGCTCTTGTGATGCCCATCAGTACCGTCTGCGCCGTAGCGGGTTCGCCGCCCTCAACCAACATCTTAGCATTGTCTTCCTCAAAGCGATACCGATCCACCAACTCACGCGGGATAAAATCGGTATCCCCTTGGGACTCGATACGCACACGAGAAAGCATCTGACGCACAATAACTTCGATGTGCTTGTCGTTGATATGCACGCCTTGGGAGCAGTACACTTTCTGCACCTCGTCCACAAGATAGCGTTGCACCGCGTCTTTGCCCAACACCGCCAGAACATCCTGCGGGTTAATCGATCCGTCCGTAAGTTGCTGGCCGGCCTTTATCAGGTCGCCGGTCACCACACGGATATTGGTAGCAGCAGGCACAACATACCTGCGCTCGTCTGATTCTCCGTAGCGAATCACCAGTTTGCCATTTTCGATTTGCACCTCACCGGCCACACGAGCCACCAGCGGCTCGGCCACGATTTCCTCGCCGCCCTCATTGTCGGTACCGGGTGATGCCAGCACCGCACCGGGTTCGACACGGGAACCGTCTTTTACCTGGACATGCCAGCCATTTGGCAAGGTATATTCGTCGGTGAAAATTTCGGACGAAGAAACTGTTATCCAGCGGCCGTCTTCGCTCTCGATAACATCAGCCACACCATCAATTTCGGAGATGATGGCCTGCGCCTTGGGCGTGCGGGCTTCAAACAGTTCCTCTACACGAGGCAAGCCAGAGGTGATGTCCAGCCCCACCACGCCGCCCGTGTGGAATGTACGCAATGTAAGCTGGGTGCCGGGTTCACCGATGGACTGAGCCGCCACGATGCCGACAGCGGTGTACATTTCAATCGTCTTGCCACGGGCAAGGTCCCTCCCGTAGCATTTTTGGCATATGCCATGCTTCGACTGGCAGGAAAGCGGAGAGCGCACATGGGCGCGCTTGATGCCGGCCTCGATGATTTTAGCTGCCACGACCTCGTCAATCTCTTCATTGCAGTCGACGATGACTTCGCCGCTGCGGGGATCGGCGATAGGCGAAGCCGCCAAGCGGCCCACAATGCGTTCGGAAAAGTCCGGGAACATGCTGTTCTCAGGCGGTTTATCAATCCAGGTGCCAATGGTATCGCCGCAGTCGACATCGCGCACGATAACGTCTTGGGTCACGTCCACCAGACGGCGCGTCAGATAGCCTGAACCAGAAGTCCTCAGAGCGGTATCGGCCAGACCCTTGCGAGCACCGTGGGTGGAAATGAAGTATTCCAGAGTCGACAGGCCTTCGCGAAGCGATGACTTGATGGGAAAATCGATAATCTTTCCCGAAGGATTGGTCATCAAGCCGCGCATACCTGCCATCTGGGTAATCTGAGAGATGTTGCCTTTGGCGCCGGATGTGGCCATCATGTAGACTGAACCGTTATGGTTCATGGAGGATGACAGCGCCGATTTAATTCGATCGGTAGTCTGCATCCACACATCCACGATACCCTTGTAGCGCTCGTCATCGGTAATCAGACCTTCGGAATACTGGCTGTCCAGCAACTTGGCACGCTCGTCAGCCTGCTCCAGCAGTTTTGGCTTGTCGCCGGGTACTTCCACGTCCGCCATCGAGATGCTGATACCGCTCTTCATAGCAAATTTGAAGCCGACATCCTTGAGGCCGTCAAGCAGCGAGGCCATAGCCTCGTCCGACCCCAGCATCTTGTAACTGCGCGCAATCAGGTTTTTGAGGGCGCTCTTGTCGATATTCTGGTTTATAAAGCCCAGCTCTTTGGGCAAAACGTCGTTAAAAATCAGGCGGCCCACGGTAGTGCGGACATGCTGACCTTCGCTATTGCGAACATATATTTCGGCGCGCAGGTCGACTTCACCGATGTCGTAAGACAGCTGTGCCTCTTCGGCGGAGCCAAAATGAAGGTTTTCCCCTTTAGCACCGGCGCGAATCGTGGTCAGATAGTAACAACCGAAGACCATATCCAGCGTCGGCGCCACAACCGGATCGCCACAGGAAGGCAGCAACATGTTGCGGATGGAAAGCATCATCTCACGAGCTTCCCTGATGGAAGCCTTGGATAACGGCACATGCACAGCCATCTGGTCTCCGTCGAAGTCCGCGTTAAAGGCGGTACACACCAGCGGATGGATCTGGATAGCCGAACCATCGATGAGTACCGGCTCAAAAGCCTGAATCGAAAGGCGATGCAGCGTGGGGGCGCGATTGAGCATCACAGGCCTGTCCTTGACCACCTCTTCCAGAACGTCGTAGACATCCGGCTTGGCGCGCTCAACAAGACGGCGAGCGCTCTTGATATTGGAGGCCAGCCCATCCACCACCAGCTTGTGCATTACAAACGGTTTGAACAGCTCCAGCGCCATACGCCTCGGCAGGCCGCACTGGTTGAGTTTGAGAGAGGGCCCAACCACGATTACGGAACGACCAGAGTAATCTACGCGCTTGCCCAGCAGGTTCTGACGGAAACGCCCCTGTTTGCCACGCAGCATATCGGACAGCGACTTGGCCTTATGATCACCGGAAACCGATACGGCGCGGCCCCGCCGGCCGTTATCAATCAACGAATCAATAGCCTCCTGCAACATACGTTTTTCATTGCGGACAATGATTTCCGGCGCCCCGATTTCAATCAGGTGACGCAGGCGGTTGTTGCGGTTAATCACACGACGATAGAGGTCGTTCAGGTCGCTGGTGGCAAACCGCCCGCCGTCGAGCTGTACCATTGGGCGAAGATCAGGCGGCAACACCGGAAGGATAGTTAGCACCATCCATGCCGGTTTGTTGGAAGAACGGCGGAAAGCCTCCACCAGCTGCAGTTGCTTTGAAGCCTTGCGGCGACGCTGCCCCGAAGACGAATGCGTTTCCTGTATCAGAATGCTGCGCAGGCTTTCCAGATCAGTAGTATTCAGCAGTTTCAGGATGGCCTCGGCGCCCATGCCAGCCTCGAATACACCGCCGTGAGCCGCCAGCAACTCCTGATACTGATTCTCGGTAAGCAACGTACCCCTGCGCAAATCCTTGAGCTGCTCAATCTTCGCAGGCAGTTCATCTTCCAGCCGGGCGCGCTCGGAATCATACTGTCGGCGCAGTTGATTGACTTCCTCCACCGAGGCCTGGTTGTTTTCCAGTTCGGCCACGCGGGATTCAATCCGGGATTTGCGTTCTGCCATATCCGCGTTAAACTGGCTCTCGATGGTCTTGACAGCTTCCGCGCGCGCTTCCTCGTTTACCGAAATGACAATGTAATGCGAGAAATAGACTACGCGCTCAAGTGAGCGTGCCGACATATCCAGTAGCAATCCGACACGGGACGGAATGCCGCGCGCAAACCAGATATGACTCACGGGACAGGCCAGCTCAATATGCCCCATGCGTTCACGACGCACTTTGGAGCGGGCGATTTCCACGCCGCACTTGTCGCAGATGATACCCTTGAAGCGCACTCGCTTGTATTTACCGCAGGCGCATTCAAAGTCTTTGATGGGACCAAAAATGCGCTCGCAGAAAAGTCCGTCGCGCTCCGGCTTTAACGTGCGATAGTTGATGGTTTCCGGCTTGGTAACTTCGCCATACGACCAGCTTAAAATCTGCTCCGGTGAAGCCAGCGAAACACGGACCGCATCAAAATCATTAACTTCCAGCATTTTTTTCATCTCCCTCGTTAGCATCCGGACTGTTGTAAACATGAATGTTCGTTTCGTCCGCCACCAATCCGGAGGCCTCAACCACCGGCAGTTCACGACCGGCATCACTGGCCTCTCTGACCTTGCCGGCGGAGGTAGTTTTTTCTTCCTCGTTCAGCACCTCAACCGACAGGCCGAGACTCTGCAGTTCCTTGACCAGGACTTTGAATGATTCCGGCACCCCGGGCGACAGAATATCTTCGCCCTTGACAATAGCTTCGTATGTCTTCGATCGTCCAGTGACGTCATCAGACTTGGTGGTCAGCATTTCCTGCAGATTGTGGGCCGCGCCGTAGGCTTCCAGAGACCATACCTCCATTTCGCCAAAACGCTGGCCGCCGAACTGGGCTTTACCGCCCAGCGGCTGCTGCGAAATCAGCGAGTACGGGCCGGTGGCGCGGGCGTGTACCTTATCTTCCACAAGATGGATCAGTTTAAGCATGTAAATGTTGCCGACGGTGACCGGCTGGTCAAACAAATCCCCTGTGCGCCCGTCGCGTAGCTGTGTCTTGCCGCCAATGGGCGAAGGGAGATTTTTCTCGTCGCAAATGGCGTTTACTTTCTTCGTCATGTCCCTGACGCTCAGCCTGCGCGTATCAAAGCCTTGTTCTGCCAACCACAACTTCATGCATATGACACGTGCTTCACCCTTGAGCGACCGGTCAAAAGCCTTTTCGCCATCAGATCCCCTACTGTTGATCCAAGCCTTTGTTTTAGCCTCGTCGAAAGTTGATGTCTGTTTGTCAGTATCCAGCAGCACTGCGTCGGCCTGCTGCGCCATCCACACGCGCCCCAACCCGTCTTCAATATCAATATCGGTGGCGCCATCAAAAACCGGCGTCACCGCCTTGAAACCAAGCATCTGTCCGGCCCAGCCGAGATGTGTTTCCATTATCTGCCCCAAATTCATACGGGAAGGCACGCCGATAGGATTCAGCACGATATCAACCGGTGTGCCGTCAGGCAGATAAGGCATATCCTCCACCGGCGCAACGATGGAGATGACACCCTTGTTACCGTGGCGCCCTGCCAGCTTGTCGCCGACCGAAATTTTGCGCTTCTGCGCCACCCATACCTGCACCCACTTGTTGACCCGCACCGGCAGTTCGTCGCCATCATCGCGGGTAAAGATGCGCACATTGATAACCTTGCCGCTTTCCCCGTGCGGCACGCGCAAAGAGGTATCTTTCACCTCACGCGCCTTTTCCCCGAAGATAGCGCGCAGCAGCTTTTCCTCCGCAGACAGTTCGGTCTCGCCTTTGGGGGTAATTTTGCCCACAAGAATATCGCCCGGCTCGACCTCAGCGCCGATGCGGATAATGCCGTTTTCGTCAAGTTCGCGCAGGTTTTCCTCACCCACGTTGGGAATATCGCGAGTGATTTCCTCGGGGCCGAGTTTGGTATCGCGGGCCTCCACCTCGTGTTTCGAAATATGGATAGAGGTAAATTTGTCGCGCTCCACAAGCCGGTCGGAGACGATTATAGCGTCTTCATAGTTATAGCCGCCCCAGCTCATAAAGGCCGCCACCACATTCTGTCCCAGCGCCAGTTCGCCGCGCTCAGTAGCAGATGAGTCGGCCAGCACCTGTCCTGCTTCCACCTTGTCGCCCTTGTTGACAACGGGGCGCTGATTTATACAGGTACCCTGATTGGTACGCACAAACTTCTTGAGCGGATACACCTCTTCGCGCCCGTCTTTCGTGACAATCGTGATTTCGAAACTGGTAACCGAAGCAACCGTGCCTGCGCTATGGCTGAACAGCACCTGCCCCGAGTACCGGGCGGCCTGGGTTTCCATACCGGTGGCCACCAGCGGAGCCTCCGGCAGCACCAGAGGTACGCCCTGCCGTTGCATGTTTGCTCCCATCAGGGCGCGGTTGGCATCATCATGTTCCAAGAAAGGTATCAACGAGGTAGCAACACTGAATATCTGTTTTGGCGAAACATCCATGTATTCAATTTTGGAAGGCGGCAGAAACAGATACTGGTCGGCGAAGCGCGCCTCGACGCGGGCACCGACGAACTCGCCCAGCTCGTTAAGCTGGGTGTTGGCCTGACCAATATTATATTTGTCCTCGGTGTCCGCTTGCATGTATTCCACTTCGCCGGATACGAAAGGCGGCACGGACACTTTACATACAGGCAGCTTAGCCAGCCTGGCCATGTCATCCCGTGTTACAGCCTCGCCAGCCTTTAGCAACACCTCGCCATTGCCATCCACGACATCCTCCACCGGCTTGCGACCAGGGAGTTCCGCCGAGTGCGTATCCAGTTCATTTTTGACACGGCGATACGGGGTTTCCACAAAGCCATAGCGATTGATGCGCCCGAAGGTAGCCAGCGAACCGATAAGACCGATGTTTGGGCCTTCCGGGGTCTCAATAGGACAGATACGCCCGTAATGCGAAAAGTGCACGTCGCGCACGTCAAATCCGGCACGGTCGCGTGAAAGGCCACCGGGACCCATCGCGGAAAGCCGGCGTTTATTGGTAAGTTCAGCCAGCGGATTGGTC
Source organism: Dehalococcoidia bacterium (assembly GCA_009779255.1). GTDB lineage: Bacteria > Chloroflexota > Dehalococcoidia > Dehalococcoidales > UBA1222 > WREQ01. Next base: position 3,766 of record WREQ01000010.1, on the reverse strand, counting down.
TGATCCATGAACTGCGAAAGCTGGGAGCCACCGAAGAACTCACGCACCGCGGAAACCACGGGGCGGATATTGACCAGCGCCTGCGGAGTCAGCGCTTCGGTGGAGAGAATGCTCATACGCTCACGCGCCACGCGCTCCAGCCTCATCAGGCCAATCCTGAGCTGATTCTGAATTAGTTCACCCACGGTGCGAATGCGGCGGTTGCCCAGATGGTCAATGTCATCAGAATGGTCCTGCCCGTTATTGACCATGATAATGCGCCGCACTATTTCGGCCATATCATCGCTGGTGAGCGCCCTGCCCTCGCCTTCCGCCAGCGGCGGCAGGCCAAGGCGGCGGTTGAGCTTGTAGCGCCCCACCAATCCAAGGTCATAATGCTCCGCCTTGAAGAACATGTTTTCCAGAAGCTTTGCGGCATTCTCCTCATTGGGGGGATCACCGGGACGCATCTTGCGATAAATATCCAGCAAGGCATCGCGCTTGGTCTTGATAGCGCCATCACGGTCGATAGTGGACTGAATGTAATGATGATCGGGCGAATTATCCTCCCCGGCAAACATTTCCAGCAGTTCCTTGTCGGTTTCAAAGCCGATAGCGCGCAAAAGTGTGGTCACCGGAATCTTGCGCTTGCCGTCGATTTTGACCGAAATCACGTCGCGGATGCTGGTTTCAAAATCCAGCCAGGCACCGCGGCTGGGAATAAGATTGGAGTTGCACAAGCGGCGGCCGCTGACCGGGTCTTCCGAAATTGTGAAATAAACACCCGGGGAACGCAGGAGTTGATTGACAATGACGCGCTCGGTGCCGGATGTAATGAAAGTGCCCTGGGCAGTCATCATCGGCATGTCCCCGAAGAACAGGTCGAAAGGCTCTTTTATTTCACCGGTACTCCTGATAAGCAATCTTGCCTTTACATACAACGTAACTGCGTAGGTCTGGTCGCGCTGCGCACACTCCTGTTCGGAGAGATGCGGCCCACGGAATTCATAATCTACGAAACTGAGTTCCAGGCGATTGCCGGTAAAATCCCTGATGGGCGAAAGCTCTTCCAGCAATTGCTTGATGCCATTTTCCTGCAGCCACTGGAAAGACGCCAGCTGCAGGCCGATAAGGTTGGGGACTTCCACGACTTCTTCAATGTGCGCATAAGTGCGGTGCGGTAGAGGCGGACGGATTCCAATAGGAAAAATCGCTTGTTCCAAAGACACTCACTCCTTAAATACATGAAACTGGAAGACCGGTGGCAGCTTCTGGCCGCAGCTCTACAACCAGAAAACTGTATGCGGAAGATAGAAACGGGGGTGATTGCAAAAAACACAAATAGCCTGAAAACATCAGCAAACAAAAATGGTATCACAATATTTTTCGCTTGTCAAATACGCGGCAGTTCATATACACAACTGGCGCGCTTCAGACGCAAAAAATTTCAGGAAGGCGGCCTGCCATGTCTGAATATCAGGACACAGCGTTCATTTCACGCAGCGCCGCCTGCACTTCAGGATGGGCATAAGCCTGCGACTTCAGGTGCCCCAGCCCAGGTACGTCGGAGAGCGCGTCGTAACCCGAGTTCAGTATGCGCCACACCAGAAACGGCATGCTGGAAAAAATGCTTACGGAGGATGTTTTTTCAAAATACGGCATATCCTTGTCGTAATTCAGCTGCGCCTTTAGTAAAAAAACCTCTGCATAACGCGGATGCCCCACCCAACACCACTCCGCGGGAGTCAGCGACACGATGCTAGCGCACACATACGGCCTGACGGGATAAATGGAACAGGCGTCTTTTTCAAGGAAGGGACATGAGTTTCCAGCCAGCGCGTAGGAGCCGCAGGCGGCGTCGAACCGGGATTTTTCATCAGCCGAAGCCTCTCCGGCCGTAATACTGGCATGCAGATCGTTCACACTGCGGAAAGTATCCGCGATTTTAAGGATGCGTGCATTCCAGCGCGCAAAATTACGCTGGAATACCCTCATAGCGGCGGCGTGGTTATACAGGTGGTAAACGATAGCGTCGCATTCCTGAAGCGACGCCACCACAAACATGCAGCAGCAGACTCCGCAGCCGCGCCCGCAGGATATGGTCTTGCCGGCCTCCTCAGATTCCTCAAGCAGTTTTTCTGACATGGCTGGCAGCGCCGTCTCTTTCATGGCGATATACTTTCGGCAAAACTCCTCGCGGCGGCGCCCCGTTTCACCCAGATAGGCTATTCTGCGATTGATTTCGAAGCTGTCAGGCGACATCTCTCTGCTCTCCAAGACTTTTCATGGCGGCGCGCATCGCAGGGTCGTTCATGGCATCTTTCTTGATATCCTTCAAACCTGGAATGCCCGCCAGCGCATCCCAGCCGTCCTTGAGGATATGATGCACCATCAACGGCAACGAGGCATATATCACCTTTTGCAGCGGCAGCCTGAAATATGGGATGTCCTCCCGCATATCAATTTCAGCCCTGACGTATTTCATGTCAGGATGCGCCGGATGCGATGGGTCGCACCATTCCGGCGGACTAATGGAAACCACACCGGCGCAGGCATAGGGACGCGCTTCATAGATGGCGCAGTCGCCATTCATAAGAAACGGACACGGAATACCCTGCCGCTGATAAGCCTCGCCAGCTTCGAGATATTGACGCATGTCGTCCGCGCCGGCCCGCCCGCTGCCCAGACGCGCGCGCAGACTGTTTATCCGCCGCACTATATCATCGGCTTGCTGCACCCGCTCCCGCCATGATGCAAAAGCGGTGAGGAAATGCCGCAGGGCTGCTTCGTGCTGATACAGATAATAGACGATAGCTTCGACCTCAGGCAGAGTAGCCATGATATAAAGCTGGCAACAGGCGATGCAACCCCTGGAACAGGTGACTGCGGTGTCATCCGCGGCGGCTTTTTCCTGCAGTTTGGCTTCAAGCGTGGCAATCGAAAGCTGCTTCGAAGCCAGGTAATTGCGGCAAAACCTTTCGCGCGACTCGCCCACCGCGCCTTTGTAGGCAAGAACACGATTGTATTGAAAACATTCTTCCATATCTGCCTATTGTAGGGCAAGACAACGAAAAACGGCAAACGACTACACCCGTTCAGGCGGTTGATGGTACTAGACTTCACTTTTGCTTCATTAAGCACCTGAGATGGGGCATGTATTGACCAGCCGCATAATTAGAGTTTGCACTGTTGATGTGCCACTACTGCGGCGGCTTGGGATACCGTTCCGTAAAGCGAGCATAGCCAAAATAATGACCTACGTCTACACGTTTTCCAATGTTGTATACATCCGCTTTTGTAATCAAGCCAGCCTCATAAGCCTTGCTAAGAGTGTAAAACATTGAGTCTTTATATACCCATGGTAGCGGGTGCGAGGATCCCGATACAATAACATATCCTGCAACTTCCACCCCAGTCGTGAGTGGGCTGGTAAGGTATGGCCAGCTCATGTAAACCACTTCCAAACCGCTGTAGATTCCGAGATACCACGTAACAATGGCCTCATCAAACCCAAACCGAGTGTAAGCACCTACGTCCAAAAAGCGCCAGAAATCCTCCCGTATTCTTAACTCAAGTTCAGTGTCAAGCACAGGCACTTCCAAGTATGGTGGCGGAGTAGTTGGAAAACCTACACATGCACGCTTTCCAATGTTGTACACATCTTCTTTGGTGATAAGCTCTGCCTCATACACAATCTGAAGGCTATAGAACTTGGAGTCTTTATACATATACAATGGCCGTTCATCTGGAAAGACAAGGGTATATCCAGCAACTTGTTCAGAACGCA
>WREQ01000009.1 GCA_009779255.1 Dehalococcoidia bacterium | reverse complement strand
TTTGAATAACACTAAGTTTAAGCATGTATTCGAGCGAATTAGCAGTAAATTGCTTTTCGAACAACCTCTTAGCAAAACTGTCAGTCATGCCTTCGGATGCTTTGTCGAACCAAAGCTTTGCTTCCGGGTCAATATCTTTGAAAATATAGACAATTTTTTGGAGCAACCCTATCGGAAATGCCCCGGAGCCACAAGCAGGATCAAGCGTTTTCATTTCGTATAAGGCGGTTACAATCTTTTTCTTTTCGCTTATCTCTAGCTTAAAACTCTCGGCGTCTTCCTTGCCATAACTTATAACGGCTCTCAGCTTCTCTCCGTCAACGCCGGTCTTTTCACGCAGATATTCATAAATACTGCTATCCACCATATAGTCAACAATATCTCTTGGCGTATAAAAACTGCCCGTTGACTTCTTTGCGCTCTCGCCTGTTTCGGGGTTGATTTCGGCAAGTAGGTTTTCAAATATGCGCCCCAACATTTCGGGGTCAATAGAAAGCTCTATGTCGTAAGAAGTGTTTTCGTCAACCGTGAAATTATATTCGCTTAAAACCGTGTAAAGTTCTTCAAACCATTTGTCGGGTATTTCAACAAGCCCAAAAGCACCGACCTGCAAAGATTTGTCATATTTGTAAAGGTCATCGGCGTGCGGACAAAACAGGCCGCCGTTTAGATAGGGGATTTGCCGATATATTTCTGCGGTTGCAAATTTATCATTGCGGCGTTCAATTTTTGTGTTCAATACTTCAAAAAACAACGGCTCTAATACGGTGTGATAGTAGTTGGGGTTTTGTTCTATACTTCCCTTTGAAAGAATTTCCTCAGGAATAAGAGACAAGCCATTTTTACTCTTCTTTTCTTTTAGGAACCAGCAAAAGACGATTCGTCCAATTATACGAACTGCAAACTCGGCGTGTTTGTTTTGGTCGGTAACACTGTATAAGTTTAGAAGTTTTTTGTATGTTACCCCGTCCCTTTGTCCACCGACCAATTTTGTAAATTGTGTTGCAATTTTATTGTAAAACTCTTTGTTTACAACCTCAACCGAGAACCGACCCAGCAAGCCTGAAAGTGAATTTACTTTGCCGTCCCTAATCAAGAATTTATCTGCGGTTTTGGTTTTTGCGCCTTTGCCCAAGCTGTACGAATAACGGCGAGGGTTGGAGAGTATCTTGACAATCTTTTCGCCTTGCCATTCGTAATTGCTTGTCAGAAGAGATATGCGGAAGTTTTGCCTATTGGCATTGCTGAACACAACAAAGGCATTGTTGATTTGACCTCCTCTAAGCACCTTAAACATTTCCTGCGTTATTTGCACACGGCGTTTTTCAACGCCGTCTTTCAAAATGACCTCGTATATTGTTACATCACAGGCTTTGGAAGTCCCAAGTTCCGTAACGCTTTGAAAGAGTTGGTTGTTGAAACCAACGCTATACTCGCTCGCCTTATAGTCGGGTAATAGATGATTCGCTACCCAAGCAAAGTTGTCCTGGTGGTACTCTTTTTCTAGGATTTCCTGTTCTTCTTGTGCTGTTATCATTTACGAATATCCTCCGTAAACATTATGACTTCGACTTGGGCATCAATGCCGGACACCTTTTTCTTAATGCTCATTATATAGCGTTCTGGCACTTTTTCCTTTAATTCGGCCACGACCTCTCTTAGATTGTCTTTTCTTATTCGGAAGTTTGCAATATATTTTAGCTCGCCGTCGCTTAAATCGTCATAAATTTTTATGACTTCAATTAGGTCGTTTATGTAGTCTTTTTCTAGGGGGTAGGCCGCAAGCAATTTTTCTAAATTTGTAATTGCTTTACCGCGCTTGGGGACGAGTTTGTTTTTAGGGTACGACCGCAGTATTTCGGCGCGTAATATTGCAAATTTTTTATCTACCTCTTCGTCAAACGGATAGCCTGTTTCGTTCCGTTCCGCTTTGAAATGAGCCAGCACTGTTTCAACCGGCAATAGTTCGGCTTCGCTCATATGCGGCAATGCCAATGCAAATAAAGCGTTATTGCCTCGTTTAGCAAAGGAAATAGCAACTTCTTCCTTGCTGCCTTTGCGGACGATTCTTGCTCGTGCCGGTATTCTATTAACCTCGGCAAGCAAGTCAGCATTATGCCTTATGCCGTTATAGATATTTCTGTAATCATTATCCCAACTTCGTTCGCTGGCCTCATTGTCAGCTTCTAAAAATTGATTTTTGAAGTAGCTTTCCAGCGTTTCATCGGGCGTAAGCGTTTTGGTATCGCTACCGACGATGTTGTTTATGAGTAGCATTTTAAGTTTGGATATACCGCGAATGAGAGTAACTCTTTCGCCAATGTCTGTCGGAAATAAATTGAAAATGCAAATCTCGTCAAACATTTTTTTATTTATACGGTTAATACGCCCAATCCTTTGCACAACTCTCGTTGGGTTATAGGGAATATCGTAGTTGATAATCGCGCCGGCACGGTTAAGGTTAAAGCCCTCGCTTAGTGCGTCTGTGGCAACAATAATGTCGTAATCGTCTTTTTGCATTTCTGTTGCAAATGATGCGTCAAAATTTGCTTTGACAACAATGCGGTCAGATTTTTCCGAACCGCCCGTATAAAGGAAAGCGCGGAAACCGGCGGCGGTCAACGACTCCTTAACATACTTTGCCGTATCTGCAAAGGTTGAGAATATGACAATTTTGCGCCTTTTGTTTTCTTTAAGTAATGCGGTAATTTGTTCCTTTACTCTGGTAAATTTCGGGTCATCACCTAACTCATCACAAGAAAACCACTCATTCTTAATAGAGGTCAGAAGTTCTATGTCTTGCTCAATCTTGCAAATGTATTCGGGCTTAAACATTGCCGCAGGTATCGGAATTGCTTTTTTCTTAATTTTATTAAGGTCAATGCCCTCACCGTCTAAGTCCCCAATCTCGGCAAGCGTTTCTTCAATTTCTTGTTCGTCAAAATCGGGCATTGAGCCTTTCTTTTTAATCGGCACATAATCGTTTTCCCACCATTTTTTAATGTTGGTGTACGACAGCAGTATGTTATCTAAGGTTACTTTGAAAGCGGCTTTTGAGCTTTCAAACCGCATAACAAGCAATCGCCTTACAAATGACGCCAAGTTCTTTTGCGCCTGTGAAATATCGGTATCTTCAAACAGTTCGCCGTATTTTTCCATAAACTCGGCAGGGTTTTCCAAGTAGCCTGTCGAATTATAACGGGCGGCTTCAAAATTGTTGAGCAGTCGTTCGAGCGTTGAGATATAAAGGCTTTCAATGCTTCCTAAATCGTATTGCAACAAATTAGGCCCGACGACTTCGGGAAACTTTATACCTTGTATTTCTAAATCTTCGGCATATTCTTTAATTTCTTTTAGGTCAATGCGGCTACGGCGAACGACAACGGGAGCAATCAAAGTGCGTAACTGCTGGCTTAATATTTCCAATTCGACCTTTATTTCGGGGGTCAAACTTTTTTTGCCCTCTTTTTCTAAGCGGTTATATTTTGCAATAAGTTCGTGAAAGCGGACGCTTAAATTATCTACCGAGCTAATTGTTGAACGGCTGGGTGTCTGAAACAACTTAACAAGAGCAAACAAGTCTTGCGGACGATTATTGTATGGTGTCGCCGTCAATAGAATAACCTTGTTGTTCGGGTTTGAACGGGTCAACTGGTGCAAGTATTGATATGTTTCGCAAAGTTCGTTGCGGTAACGGTGCGCCTCGTCAATAATAAACAAGATAGGTTTAGGGTCAGTCGCATATTCTTGATATGCCGCCTCAATTTTTCCGCTACTCCAAACCTTTGCGCCACGAAGCCCAAAGTCTTGCTGGTATTCGTCCCACTGGTCGCATAGGTGCGGCGGGGCGATAATTACAGTCTTGCCAATATCTAAATTATGGGCGATTGCGGAAGCAATAATTGATTTTCCCAAACCTACAACATCGGCAATAATAACGCCGTCATTCTTATTGATACAATCAACGCCCAGCTTAATCGCGTCTATTTGATACTTGAGGTTTGAGAATTTGCCGCCAGATATTTCTTTTGGATTTTTCACATCGCAATTGTCAAGCGAGGAATATAATTCAAACAAAATTCGGATAAACACACTATACGGCGCAGGAGTTGCGTAGAGCCATAGCTTCTTTTTGACCTCATTTACAAAGTCATCGTTCTTATCTTTAACGCAAATGTTAATTGCGTTACTGTCGTTCCATAAACTTTCAAAAAGCTGGGAGTGTTCCTCATAATCTGCATTATCGCTAAACCTTTTATTTACTTCGCCTTGACCGAGTAGCCCACTGTAAGTAAAGTTTGACGAACCCATAAATATAACGCCTCTTTGGTCGCCGTTGCAAGAGAACTCCCTTTTATTGGTAAGGATATATGCTTTTGCGTGATTATCTTCATTCGTCAGACGAATTTCCAAAGTGCCGTTGCTTAATTTGTCTAAAAACATCTTGAACACTTTTTGACTTTCTGTACCGTCAAACTGCTCGGATAGCGCAGACTGGTTAAACAAGCCAATAAAGCTCTCAATGTACTGCTCTCTTTTTAGCAAATTGCTTAACTCGTCGTATGACCGGCTTACATAGCGTTCAAGTTTGGGGTTTTGGTTATTTTTAATGCTTTTGCTTAGTTCGCTTATAGTTTCGGGGTCAATGGTATTTCCAACCAAAATGCGTATTTTTTTGTCTTTTAGTTCTTCGGCTAAAAGTTCAAATCCTGAAAAATAAAAGAACGCAGTCAGAATATCAACCCTTTCTGCCTGTTGTAATGAGTTTCTTAACGCTTCCACCATTTTACGTTCTTTATTATCAATTATTGAAGTCATTACAGTCTGTTCCTTTCGTTAAAAGTGGATTCCATTAACCTGCCAACCTGATTATTGTACCAGTTTCAAAACCACAATGAATATGTGATTATAAATGCTAGGATTTCCTGATTAAGATGCCAACACTTTTTTGGTTCATCATGTGCCAATAAGACGCAATACTCGTATCAGATACTGAAATCCCCAGATTCCATCTGCGGAAAGCCTTTAAGTGGATGAATGCAATATTCAAGATTAAATTGAAAAGGACATTCCGCTCTCACAATGAAGTAACGTACTTGCCTGTGATTGTTAAAGAGGGCAGATTCAACACACCTTTGACGCCATAGTCAGATACAAGCAAAAAGCTCTCTTCATCAAGGTATTCCGTAATCCGCTTGAAAGCTGTACCGAGACAGAACTAGAAAAGCTACGACGTGCAGTATCGCTGATAAACGAATATGATGACAGCCATGTTTACATCTTTACCAAACGGCGTTTCAGCGACTACGCTGTCTCCCAAGCTGCCAAAGATGAAGTGCTCAATCTAGTTGAGGTGGACAGACTGAAGTATTAACTTGTGCCACAATGCCATTCGTGAGTAGGCAACATTCCCTTGGGATGTGATGATGACTGGCGTGAATGCGGCTCTTAGCGTTTTTGGGCGTTATATGTCGCAACCTTGGAACCAAACAGTAACGGCAAAACCACCGCGGAAATAGTAGGTGTTCGTCCAAGGTTCATTTGGTGGAGCTGAGGGGATTCGAACCCCTGACCCTCTGAATGCAAATCAGATGCTCTCCCAACTGAGCTACAGCCCCATGCGCGGCAATTGGAATTATAACACAACGCCTTCTTTAGCGGGCGTCTGACAATCAGGCCTCTTCACCTCTGGCATCTGCTGTATCCAACCCCAAGTCTTTCTTGATTTTGGCCACGGCGTCAACGGCCGCCCATTCCCCCCGCAGCACCGCCAGCTCCGCCTTGCGGAAGTCGGCCGGGCCTATATCCAGCGTGTTCGTCTCGATGACGGTGTCGGCTCCCTGCAGGCTGACCTCGACGCGCGCGCAGGTGGCGATATCAATTACGTTGAGCATAATGCTGATGAGGCCGGGTTTGCTGTGGCGGTCTGTTTCGGGGATGGCCATGTCGTCGAGATGCGTCGGGCGGGTATGGGCGTAACGCGGCACCACGTTAACGGCGATGACGTAGTCTGCTCCCATGTTGCGAACCACGCTTACCGGCACCTGGTTGACCAGCCCGCCGTCGACAAGCAACCGTCCCCCGCGCCGCACCGCCCGAAAGATAATGGGGATGGAGATGCTGGCGTGAATCGCTTCAGCTACCGAGCCGCCGTTCATCACGGCCTCTTCGCCGGTTTCGATATCGCAGGCCACGCAGGCGAAGGGTTTTTTGAGGTCGCTGAACTTTAGGTTGCCGCCCATGATGGTTGTGATCTCGTTGATGAGGCGCTTGCCGGAGATGAATCCGCTGCGTGGGATAGTGATGTCCAGCATGCGCGCCCATTGCTTCCAGTCCAGTCCCAGCACGGCCTTTCTGATGCTGACGGCGCTTATTCCAGCGGCGTGTAGCGCTCCGAAGATGGCTCCGGCGCTGGTTCCGGATACCACGTCCACAGGGACGCCCTCTTTTTCAAGGACTTCCAGAACGCCGATATGCGCCAGTCCGCGTGCAGCGCCGCCACCCAGTGCCAGCCCGACTTTTTTGCGTGCCATGCCTTGATTATAACGCAATGAGGAAAGTTAAAGAAGTCCTTGATATCTGTTCAGGTGATTGGTGACACAAGGCCGAAAGCAATCAGTTTTCAGCTTTCAGTGGTCAGTTATGAGTCCCGTACAAGTCCATCCTGGAGGGAGCGCAGCGACCGAAGGATCTGGTGGCGGGGGGTAACCATCCACCGTACCTCCAGATGCTTCGTCACTTGCAGGCTCGTTCCTCCAGCATGGATTTATGACCAAGTCCATCCTGGAGGGAGTGCAGCGACCGAAGGATCTGGTGGTGTGGAGTAACCATTCACCGCCCCACCGGATGCTTCGTCACTTGCAGGCTCGTTCCTCCAGCATGGATTTACGTACAAGTCCATCCTGGAGGGAGTGTAGCGACCGAAGGATCTGGAGGTGGGGAGCAATCATCCACCGCCTCCTCCAGATGCTTCGTCACTCGCAGGCTCGTTCCTCCAGCATGAATTTACGTACAAGTCCATCCTGGAGGGAGCGCAGCGACCGAAGGATCTGGTGGCGGGGAGTAACCATCCGCCACCCCACCGGATGCTTCGTCACTCGCAAGCTCATTCCTCCAGCACGGATTTGCGGCTGTTCTGGATTGTAGGTCAAGCCTCGAGTGACATCAAAACCTGTCATTCAAAACTCGCGTCTCGTTAGCCGTTTACGGTGAGCCTGACGTAACATAAGTTGATGTCACTTCCACAAATTATCAATATCCTTGTCGATGTCCTGCGGCGGGCGCTCGCTTTCAGCCGCCAGCTCTTTGTACGACTGGGCGCTGCCGTACTCACGCGGGGTGAAAGCCACCGGCATGGGCACGGCGTGACCGAAAATCAGCGCCTGCTGTTTTGCCGCCAGCTTGGCCAGCACACCCTTTAGTTCACTCTTGCCTGAGATGCCGGAAAGCACGGCGTCCACGTCGCGGTCATTATCCAGCAGGCAGGTAATCTTGGTGCCCAATTGGCTCATTACTTCGGGGTCGATGCCGGATGGGCGCTGGTCGATCACCAGCAGGGTGCAGTTGAATTTTCTCATCTCGCGGGCAATGTCGCCGAAGATGGTCTGCGGCGCCACCTCAGGATTGAGGAATTTGTGTGCCTCCTCGATAGTGATGACCAGGGGTGTCGGCGGCGTTCTGTCCCCGGCGAGTGCAGTTTCAGTGTTTTCACGGTAGCGCTCGTAGATGCGCCGTGTCAGCATGTTGGAAACCAGAATGTAGGCGGTTATTTCGGTGTACCGGCCGAACTCCAGCACCACGTGGGTGCCGCGCTCCAGATATCCCAGCAGCTGGTCGATGGCACGCCTTTCGACATGCGGCTGCATGAAGCCGAGCCGTTTGATGGCGGTCAGTCCCCTTAGCAGGCTCTGAAAACTGCTCTCGTGGATGTTGAGCGATTTCAGCTCCTGTTCGCCGTTTTCCGCTGTTTCCAACTCAAGCGTTTTTACTATCCAGTCTTTGCCGAAGCGCTTGCGCAGGGTGAAGGAGGCCTCCACTGCCAGATCGGTGAGGTTGAGAGTCTGTTTGAGTAGCGCTATATCCTTCGGCTCCATCTCGTCGTAGCCGATTTTGACGAAGACATCCGCCGCCACCTGGCGCCGCCTGGCATTATCTTCATCTAGGGCGAAGATGGCCACCTTTGAGGGGAAAAGCTGTTTGAGCGCCTTGACCTTGCGCCCTTTTTCCGAAGTACCCTCCCAACCGTATTCGGAATGCATGTCGAACACCAGATTCACGCAGGCGCCTTTTTGTAGCATACCAACGAGTAGCGTGCGGGTGAGGAAGGTCTTGCCGGTGCCGCTTTTGCCGAAAATACCGTTGCTGCGTCTTGCCAACTCCGGCAGGTTCAGGCAGAGTTTGGATTCCATGTCCAGCGGGTTGCCAACGTAGAAGCGTTGGGCGTCTTCCTTGCCGAAGACCTGCTCTATATCGGTGTCGCTGGCAAGCCCAACTGGCGCGAAGTGGCTTGGAATAGTCTTTACCGGCTGAGGTCCTTCCGTAATTGTCTGGTCGCCGCCGATAACAAGATAGGGTGTCACCGTCAGCACGCCGTAAGCGCCGGTGCCGGAGAGTACTTCGGCGGAAAAGGTGTCGGAAGGGTCGGGAGGAGAAATAGTGAGCTGCTGGTCGGAAGTATCCAGCTTGACATCGGTAATCATGCCTAGGAAACGGCGTTTTTTGCCCTCGATGCTGACGTAGCGTCCAACGACGACATCCTCCACTGAGGCATCTCCGTCCAGCCGCACCGCCACACCCCCGGAAAGAGAGCCGGCGACCACCATACCGAGCCTTGAATCATTATTCATATAGACCTCGCTTCAAACGAAATTACAGACACTGACTTTCGGTTGTTTATGGTTTTATCCTCTCCAGTATCGCCTTTAGCCTGGTGTAATCACGCCCCAGTAGCATTGCCAGCTCCTTGCCGGCCGCAACCAATAAGGCGCGCGGGTCGTCCTGTACCTCCGCTATCAGACGCAGGGTGGAAGCGGTGAGTTCATCGGCGGGGGTTTCAAGTTCGGCGCCGATAAGGGTGTTGAGGAAATTGAAGGATTGGCCGAACTCTTTGACCTCCTCCTGCGGGCAGGCGTGGACGAAGGCGTGGATATGGGCGGGCTTGGGGGGGAGGTGTTGCCGGATGGCGGAGCCGTCCCTGTAGCCGACTACCAGCGCCGAGAACCTGCTGCGCAGCAGTCTGGCAAGCTGGGGGTTGTTGTCAAAAAGTGCCTGCTCGGACGGCTCGTCCCGGCCGCGCGCGATTGGTCGGCGTCCTGGCTCAATGCCCTCCGTGGCGGCGTGGTAGACCACGGCGTAAAGCTTTCGCTCCCCTTCGCTGGTCATGACCAGCGAACCGAGAGCCGGTAGTTCATTCAGTTCGTAGGACTGGGCGCTGAAGCCGGTGGTGGAGGCCTCAATTATTTCTCCAAGACGGACGGATTGTTTTGTCATGGCGTGTCATACCTCTCATTTTATGTTTGTTCAGACCGCGCACTCTTCTTTGGGGGTGGGTTTGCCTGTGTAATGCACCGAACCGGACAGAACACTATTCAGGTAGCTGTTCAGGCTGACCCCCTCTTTTCGGGCCGTGATAGCCAATCTGCGGTGAAGCGATGGTGGCATGCGTAGTCTGAGTTCGCCTGAGTACTCCTGTTTTTCCGGTTCGGGTATATGTATGCCGCGCTCGAGGCAGTCTTCCAGCCAGTCTTTTTTGACATCTGCCAGTTCGCTGACGGCTTCCTCAGGGGTATCGCCATGAATGAGGCAGTGTGGCAATTCCAGCACTCTGGCGACGTAATATGTCCCGTGCCCGTCGTCTCTTTTTTCGACCATGGTCGTATAGGGCAGGCTCAAATAATAAGCGAGGTCTTTCTTTTTCATGGGTTTCTTCCTCCGCCTTGTTCGTGTTTCTCGCACTTTTCAATCGCCTCTAGCAACTCGTCCACATAGCATTTTTTTACCGGCGTTTCGCGTTTGTAGGGGATGGATGCCTGGCCTGTAATAGCGGCGCGTGGATGTTTGGTGCCTTCTTTGATGAAGCCATATTGGTTAACCAACGCCTCAAAGTCATTTAGTGAGACATTTCTGGGGTTTTGTTTGATTTTATCCAGCTGCTTCTTGTTTTTAGTCATGGCCTTTGACAATCATGGTATCATCTATGATACCGCAAATCAAGGTGGCTGCACAAACGCCGCGCACTCGCAATGTTATTTTGAGAATGGGGCGCTGAAGCCGGTGGTGGAGGCCTCAATTATTTCTCCGAGACGGATTGCTTCATCCATAAATATCCTCTTTGCTTTCACTTTATACCCACCTCGTCTTTTTGCTGCGGCTCTTGGCGGAAACCGATGTGGCCAGGTGCCTTCCGGCAAGCTCCACCTCCACCAGCCGCTGAAAGTTTTCGCGGTCGGCGACAGTCACCACCGCCTGTTCATGGGCTTCGGAGAGCGCCACCGGATAGCCCTGTCCGCGCCGACACTGGTCGAGAATCAGCGCGTGTGTCATCTCCAGCCTGTCTTTATCATGCGCAATCCAGACCGGTACCTCGACGCGGGCGATTTCATCTTCCAGCTTGAGGTAGAAAAATTGGATGCTGTGTTCGCCGTAGTTCTCTCTGACGATTTTGGACTGGCTTCCAAACAGCGCCGAGCGCTCGCCTGTGTCCAGCAGACTGGCGAACAAATCGCGGTCCTGTACTCCCGACAATTTATCGCAGGGGCGTCGGCCGACTGGCGTATCCCCGCAGTATTTATCGCAGTCGGCCGCATTGTGCGGGCACAGCGCCAGCCTAAGCGCATTTACTACGTCCGCTGAGCGTGGGAAGCTGATATAGCTGGCGAGGGCTAACTGCCGTTCTCCGGCGATTTTGCGCAGGGTATCAAGATGTTTAATGTAACCCTTGTCGAGCAGTTCAGCTACTACGAAGTCGGGATAATCCTTGTTGGACAGCCCCCACAGGATGAGAGAGCCGTCGACAACCGCCAGCGCCGGGCGGGAATCCGGCAGTTTTTCCGCCATTTCAGCAAGATGTCCGGTCTCGTCAACCGAGCGGCGGATGTTCAAAAGCGCGCCTTCAATGGCCTGCTGCCTGACCCCGTCTGAAATCACCAGCGTGTTTTCATCGGCGCATAACCGCGGCAGGCTCTCCAGTTCAGCGCGCGCGCCTTCGCCGTAGTCCAGCCGCACGCGACCTATGTTTATCAGATAACAGCGCGCCGGAGCGTGGCGGTCTACGTCTATCTGGGAGCCGTCGGTGGCGATGACGGAGAAGTTCGTCGGAGTGGTGGGGGGTGCATGGCGGGTGGCAAGCGGTTCCACCAGACCGGCTGTCAGGAAAGTGGTTTTGCCGGAGCTGCGTTCGACCTTGAGCCGGAGGGATTCGAAGTCGAGCTTTTTATCCACAAGCAGAGAAAGAGCTTCGGCCAGATGTTTCTGCCGCTCCTGCCAGCCGGTTTTGAGGCTGGTCACCATCTCTCCTATTTGTCCGGCTACACGGCTCAGGTCAAGCACATTTACCTCCGACCGGCACCAGTATAGTGGATAGGGCGGAATGGACTCAAGCAGTGGCACCAGTTCGGGGGATTGGTGACACAAGGCCGAAAGTAATCAGTTTGCAGTGGTCAGTTATGAGTTTCGACCAAGTCCATCTTGGAGGGAGCGTAGCGACCGAAGGATCTGGTGGTGAGGAGCAACCATCCACCGCCCCACCGGATGCTTCGTCACTCGCAAGCTCATTCCTCCAGCATGGATTTATGACCAAGTCCATCCTGGAGGGAGCGCAGCGACCGAAGGATCTGGCGGCGGGGAGCAACCATCCACCACCTCACCGGATGCTTCGTCACTCGCAGGCTCGTTCCTCCAGCATGGATTTACGACCAAGTCCATCCTGGAGGGAGCGTAGCGACCGAAGGATCTGGTGGCGGGGTGCCAGTTACTACTCCCCGCCTCCTCCAGATGCTTCGTCACTCGCAGCCCTGAATCATGCCGTGTTCAAAACGCGTCACTCGTCTTCTGACGTGTCACCCGTTTCGGTGGATTGGTTATCATTGCGACCCTTTTGTATCTCACCTATAGCAAACTCGATTCCTTCCATGACATTTTGCAGCCCGTGGATAACCAAGAATGTGCATGCAACTACAACAAATACGATTACAGCGCCAACCGATACTAGAAGATCATCTATAAAAAACCTGGTTACGACATATACTGCCGCTACGAATAATATTAACGTTACGACGAAACCAGCGATACCAACTAGTAGCCTGATAAGCAGTTTTTTCATTAATTACACCTCCATTGTCAGATTTTTCTGTGTCACGCGAGAAAGCTGCATATACACGGCTCTCTCATATGATTGCGTTGCTTCTAGCCGAACGTTGAAAAGCAATACCAGCTAGAGATTATGGGATAGATTTATAACAATAGCTATGAAACTCTTTGGTTGTAGCACCAGTTAGGTGGGTGTATCCGGTAAAAAGATTAAACGAAGCCTGATTGGGATTCTGCATCTGCGCCTTTCCCTTAATGTAAAAGAAAAAGTTGCTATGCTTAACAGTCAGCGTGGTTAAGGGGTTATACGAATCAGTTGGCAGATTCCAGGAATAGTACAATCCCGTCGGCCCAAGCATTTTTTCCGCCCAGGGCTTTACAACCTTTTCGCTCCCATAAGTGGCGGGGATAAATGCACCGTAGATGAAGCCACCGTATTTAACCCAGTCATATTTTACGTATGACTGGAAGTCTGTTAAGGAGGCGCTCCATGCAAAATTGGAAACAGCTAGCGAAATGGTATCAGTGCGCCGGTTGGGTGGTGTAGACAGCCATGTGAACATGCCATATAGATTATACCACCCATCGCCTCCTAAAAAGCCTGTAGTGGAGGTTACGATGGTTATTATTTCCATTACAGAATTCAGATTGGCAGTCGCACTCAGGCATTCATCCCTGCTTAGTACTTCCTGATTGCCATTTGGGTGCGACCTGATATATTGCATGCTTACCGTGATGTCGATGGCTTCTTCTACAATTTCGCTCATCACTTCCGTGTCGAGATTTGAAATGGCTCTTTCCGAAAAACCAAGCCTGCGGAAAATATCCGCATAGAGTTCCGTTTTGATTTCTTTGTCATCTGTATTAAAGTCAAACTGCTGCTTTAACTGAGCAAGATCCGGCTGATTTATAGAGTATCTGTACTCGTTGTTTTCATGGGGGAAGGTTATAAAATCGCCTGCCTGAGTTTTGTCAGCGCGAATGTCTCTACAAGCACTCAAGGGGGCTATTATCACGACAAAGAGCATCACTGCCATGGCAACAGCAAGCATCTTTGCCAGGTTAGAAGAAAGTTTCTTCATTTGATCCCTCCTTTGAGTGTTTTGTTTAGCTTCTTGATACTTGGATAAACCCTATGCACACATAAAATCTGCCCATTAAGTCATGTCATAGGCATCACCCCTTCGTTCATTGAAATAAAAAAGCCGCCGAACCCCGTGATTAACACGGAAAATTCCAGCGGCTAAGTGCCTTGCTGACTCTATTCTACTTATTCTGAAACGGCCAGGACTCATGCAGAACTCCTACAACCTATGCAGGTAGCATCTATTGTATTCTACCCCCCCCCGACTTTGTCAACCCATTGTACAATTGTGCACAATCGATGTACAGGCAAATAACTGGCAGGACTTGCGAAAAATGGTTGCCTGAGGAATGCTTTGGCATCGTTCCGGATTGCGGGCTTGACCAGCAATGACAACAAAGCAAACATCATTCCGGTCCGATTGCGCGGAATTCTGCGGGGAGGGTATTGAGGTCAACCCCGTACAAGTCCATCCTGGAGGGAGTGTAGCGACCGAAGGATCTGGAGGTGTGGAGTAACCATCCACCGCCCCACCGGATGCTTCGTCACTCGCAAGCTCGTTCCTCCAGCATGGATTTACTTGCCTGTGGGCAAAGTCTTCCTTTCGCCAAAGGGAGAGGAGTCAAGCCTGCAATGACCATAATGTGTCGAATGGCCTCGACAGTATTATAATGTCTGAATATGTGGACGCTGATACCGCTGGTTATAGGAGTGTCGCTGTCGGGGGTGATTGCCCCGGGGCCGTTTTTCGCTGTGACGCTGGCCAAGAGCTACCGCTCGCCGTGGGCCGGAACACTGATGGCACTGGGGCACGCTGTGGTCGAGGTGCCGCTGATTTTGCTGATTTATTTCGGCTTCGCGCATTTTTTTGAGAACGAGGTGGTCCGGATTGTACTCAGTCTTGCGGGCGGCACCATGATAATCTGGACGGGGTTCGGTATGTTTCGGTTCCGCAAGACTGTCGTCAACAAGGGAAAAGACCTGCCGTATTCCTCTTTCGTGGCCGGTATCTTCATGAGTGTCGCGAACCCATTTTTTCTGCTGTGGTGGGCGACCGTGGGGCTACTGCTGGTGATGAAGTTTCTTGATTACGGTGTGGGCGGGCTAGTGCTGCTGATTGTTGTCCACTGGGTCTGCGACATGGTATGGCTCAGCTGCATTTCGGTGCTGTTCAACAAGACCCATCGTCACATAGGCAGACGTTTTCAAGAGTGGCTATTTATCGCCATGGCGCTGTTTTTGGCCTATTTTGGAGTGCGCTTCGTAGTCACCGGCATACAGTTGATTATTCAGTAGCGTCAGCGAAGTCTCTGATTATTCCCGCGTTTTCCACGGCACTTCTGTCGGTGTACGCAGAGAGTGTTTCCGGCGTTGTCATCAGTTTTTCGGCATAAGCCAGTGCTTCCTTGCGAGTGGTTATCTCCCCCGCCCCCTGCGCCTCGTCCAGTTCGTTCAGCATCGTGCCCATTAGTCTGCCCGGGGGCAATTGCAATTCCCGCTGAAGGTCATGTCCGTCGATCAGCCTCTTTACGGCTGTCATGGGCGGCGTCCGGCGGTACTCCTCAACCAGTTTGGCCACGATACCCGTATGCCAGTTCCAGTTGCCTTTCTCCAGGTTGGGCCCGCGCGTGGCCAAGTGGTCGGCCAGAGAGAAATACAGCGTGGCGACAGCCGCGTCTCCCAGGTCGCGGAAAAAGCGGTAGATGGCGCGCGGCGTGGGCGGCTCTTCATCCTTGCTCATCTGCACCGGGCGCAGGTGGTAGCGCACGATGGTTTCGACGAACCTCGCCTCTCTGGCGCTGAACCGCAGCCTTTCCAGAATCACCGCCGCCATAGGCGCGCCTTCCTGTGGGTGACCGTAGAAGCGCACCTGCCCATACTGGTTGATCACGCGTGTCTGTGGTTTGGCAATATCGTGCAGCATGGCCGCCAGTTTGGTGAGTACATAACGTGTAGACGGCGGGCTGACCGGACCGGCGAAATAGGCCTGAATATCCCTGCCGCGTGGGATTTTAGATAAGACTTTCGTTTTGGCGAACGCCCATTCCCCTTTGCGCAGGATGAAGTCGAGGGCGTCTATAGAGCGCGCTGAGTGCAGTAAGACATTCCAAGTGTGTTCCCGTGGCTGTTCAGTGCCGCGCAGCGGGGCGATTTCGGGAATAATCGCGGTCAGCAGCCCCAGTGCGTCCAGCTCTGTAACGGCGTCGTAAGTACCTGGCAGGGCAAACAGGCGCAGCAACTCATCGCGCACGCGCTCCGGTGCAGCCTTTCCGATGAGTTTCGCGTCGCGCTTCATTATGTCCCGGGTTGCGGGTTCGATGTCGAATCCCAGTTCCGTTTTCAGCCTGACGCCACGTAGTAGCCGCAAGGGATCATGCCTGAAACAACCGGGGGAGACGGCGCGGATTATACGGTGCTCGATGTCGTCGAGGCCGCCCGCAGGGTCGATAATATCCGCTGTCAGGACATTGCGTGTAAGATTAAGTTTCGCCAGATCAAGCGCCATGGCGTCTACGGTGAAGTCACGCCGCCTGAGATCTGCGCGGAGCGAGCCTTGCAGCGAGGCGATGTCGAGTTGCCATTTGCCCTTGTTGGCTCCCTTTGGCAGGAGGCGCACCACGCGCTTTTCAACATCCAGCGGAATGAGCGTGGCGTCCAGGGCGGCGGCCAGTTTCTCGCTTATGGCGGAAGCGTCTGCGGCGACGGCGATGTCCACGTCTATGGCGCGTCTTTTCATGACCAGATCGCGCACCACGCCGCCCACGGCATAGGCCGGTATATCCAGCTTCGTGAGGAATCTCCGGACACGTCTGATCAGTGAAGCGGTGGAGGGGTTGAGGGCTGCTTCCAGATGATGATTCGTCATGCTTTCAGCATAGTGGAAAGCGCGGCGGACGGCAAGGCGCTAATCAAGCCCCACCGGATCGACGTCAATTGCCCAGTGAGAACGACTCCTTTGCTGTCTCAAGTCCTGGTCAGATGCCGGCGTGGGAATGTTGAACATCCGTTCCGGACCGCGACCTCTTAGTATCAGCTGCCAACGGTATCTGCCTCGTAACAGTGCTGTGAAGGCCGGCGCCGGACCGATGACGCTTACATCTATGATGCCTCCTGCCGCTATCTCCGCATCAAGTTGTTTCTTCAGCCGCTCTGCCTCAGCCTTGCATATCGCCTCGTTGGTATGGGAGAAGGTCAGGCGGATAATTTGTGAGAACGGCGGCGCGTTTAGTTCCCTGCGGTAAGTTATTTCCTGCTCGTAAAAGGCACGATAATCCTGCCGGAGTACCGCTTGTATGGCGTAGTGTTCGGGAGTGTAAGTCTGAATAATGACGCGGCCGGGGCGTTCTCCTCTTCCGGCTCTTCCAGCCACCTGCGAAAGCAGCTGGAACGTGCGCTCGCCGGCTCTGAAGTCCGGCAGATTGAGTGCGGTATCGGCACTGACCACGCCTACCAGCGTCACCTGTGGCAGGTCAAGTCCTTTGGCTACCATCTGTGTACCAATCAGTATGTCGGTTTGACGGGTTTTGAGCTTGCGCATGATCTCTTCGTGGGCGTTCTTGCTCTTTGTCGTGTCGGAGTCCCATCTCAGCAAGCGCGCCTGCGGGAAAGCGGCGGCGGCCTCCTCCTCCAGTTTCTGTGTTCCGATGCCTAAGTATTTGATGCGCCGCGAACGACAGCGCGGGCAGATTTCAGGCATAGCCATTCGCCATTCGCACTGGTGGCATAGCAGTAAATCTTTGGAAGAGTGGTAGCTCATGGGGGTGGAGCAGCGCCGGCAGCGTATCACCAGCCCGCAGTTGCGGCATTGCACGAACGAGGCCGAGCCGCGGCGGTTGAAAAACAAAATGCTTTGTTCATTGCGCGCCAGCGCGTCATTCAGGGCGGACCGGAGCGACCCCGAAAAAATGGAGTGGTTGCCGTTTTTGAGTTCATCTCGCAGGTCCACCAGTTCCATCTCAGGCATGGGGGAGCCGGGACGGGGGGTGAGGCGCTCCGGCAGCTCGAGCAGGGTGTAATCGTCGGTTTGTGACTTGTAATAGCTTTCGACATCGGGCGTGGCGCTGCCCAGAATCACCGTCGCCCCCGTCAGTTTTGCCAGCTCGACAGCCACCGAACGGGCGTGATAGCGCGGCGCCGTCCCGTCCTGCTTGTAGCTCCACTCATGCTCTTCGTCGATGACGATGAGGCCGAGGTCGGGCTGAGGGGCGAAGATGGCGCCTCTGGCACCGATTACCACGTCGTATTTGCCGCTCTTGATGTCGCGCCATTGGTCAAACTGTTCGCCAATGCTGAGCCGGCTGTGCAGCACCGCCACTTTGTGCGGGAATCGTCCGGCGAAGCGCTCGATGGTCTGCGGGGTAAGGGCGATCTCAGGCACCAGCGCGATGCCGCGTTTGCCGAGTTTGACGGCCTCTGCCAGCGCCCGCAAATACACTTCGGTCTTGCCGGAGCCGGTGACGCCGTGCAGCAGAAACACGGTTCCTTTTCCTGCTTTGAGGCTGGCGGTGATGGATGCAAGAGCGCTGCTCTGCGCCGTGGTCAGTTCAAGCGGCGATGATGGGGTGACGCGGGAGTAATCAATCGGGTCACGCCTGACCTCTGCTTTTTCGATAATCGCTAAGCCGTTCCTGACCAGCGAGTTAAGTATCGTGCGCGCAAAACCTGCTTTCACGACTTCGGAGACGGCGATGGGGGCTGGTTGCTTCAGTAGCAATTTGAGCAGCGCCGCTTGTTTTTTTGCGCGCTTTTCTAGCTTGGCGATGGATTCTGCGGCGGTAGCTGGCGGGATAGTCGATTTTACATAATCCGCGTATTTCGGTTTGACCTTCTCGCGCGGAATCTCGTAGCTGCGGAAAACCGTGCCGCTGCCAATTAGTCTGGACATGGCGTTTCTGACGGCGTTCGCCCCCATCCGTCTTTCCAGTTCCTTAAGCCGGATACTTTTTTTGCGCTTAATGAATTCCAGTATGTGCAAGGCACCGTCACTCAGTGATTGCCGAGAGTGTTCATCTTCGACAATATTGATATAGGTGACGGGCTGGCGCTCGAATCCAGGGGGCAGGAAAAGCGCTATGGCGGGAAAAAGCGGTGACAGATAACGGCGGCTCATCCATTGCGCCAGTTCGAGCTGCTTTGCCGAAATGATTGGCTCTGGTTCAATCAGGCCGTAGACCGGACGCACCTGATCTACAGCGGGTAAAGCGGAAAGTTCAACCACTATGCCTTGCAATATGCGGCTACCGAATGGCACCCACACGGCATGTCCGGGTGCCATACTCAGATTGTCAGGGATGGAGTAGGAAAAAAGCTGACGCTCGCCGGACGGGGAGTTGACACTGACTTCAGCATACTGCAAAGTCTTGCTCCTGCTCTCGGCGAGCGTTCAAGTTTCGTAACCAGACTTATTCCGCGATGGTTTCGGGAGCGGCTGTGGTACCTTCGCCGACGGCCGGGGCTTCCATAACCGGCGGCTCCCCAACGACAGAGGCGGTGCCAGCGGCTGCAATCATGGCCAGCTCTTCTTTGGTGAGCGGTTTCTCCTTGATGCGGGCGGCCTTGCCGGAGAGATTGCGCAGATAGAACAAGCGCGCGCGGCGCACCTTGCCGTGGCGCAGTAGCTCAACGCGAGCCACCAGCGGCGAGGCGTAGGGGAAGGTGCGTTCAACGCCGACGCCGTAGGCCACGCGGCGTACGGTGAAATTGCCGCCGTCGGCGGCGTTGGAAACCTTGATAACCACGCCCTGGAACATCTGGATGCGCTCCTTGTTGCCTTCAACGATGCGCATGCTGACCTTGACGCTGTCACCCGTGGCCAGCTGGGGGATGGGTTCTTTCTTGATTACAATCTTTTTTTGTTTGACTTCTTTGGAGCCTTTTTTCTTGATGTCGGCGGCCATGTGTTTACCTCTAGCAATTTTTTAGCAACATACAACAATAGCATGAGGGCGTGAATTATTCAAATTTAACGGGTTTGGAATGTCCACGGCTGTTAGTTTGCGGCATGCCGTTCGCCTGTGCGGGAGATGTCTGGTGCGGACTGCTCTTCCGCCAGTCTTTCCAGCAGGCGTTTCTCCGCGGCGGTAAGGCTGGCGTTTGCCAGCAGGTCGGGGCGGACGTGTGCGGTTTTTAGGATGGATTGCTCCCTGCGCCACGCGGCCACTCTGGCGTGATTGCCGGACAGCAACACCTCCGGCACCTTCCAGCCGCGGAAGTCGGCTGGTCGGGTGTATTGTGGGTATTCCAGCAGGCCGTCTGTATGCGAGTCGCCGGCGGCGGATTCATTGGAACCCAGCACTCCCGGAACCAGCCGTATAACGGCATCAGCGACGACCAGCGCCGGTATCTCCCCGCCGGACAGCACGTAGTCGCCGATCGAGATTTCCTCGGTAACAAGATGCTCTCGTACACGGTCGTCAATGCCCTCGTAATGACCGCAGATAATCACCATCCTTTTATGCTCCGCAAGTTTGAAAGCGATGGATTGGGAGAACAGTTTGCCCTGTGGTGTCATCAGTATCACCGGCACGGGTTCATCATTCTGTCGTTTGTCTTTCAAAACATCCTCGAGGCATTCGAACACAGGCTCCGGCTTGAGCAGCATCCCGGCGCCGCCGCCGAATGGATAATCGTCGGCGGTGCGATGGCGGTCGTGGGTGTAGTCGCGAATGTTATAGGTATTGAATGAGACCAGCCCCTTCTCTCTGGCGCGCTGGAAGATGGCGTCGGAGAGGGGTGACTCGAAAAACCGGGGGAAGAGTGTCAGGAAGTCTATGCGCATGGCGGGATAATTTTACCATAACGGGGAAAGCACCACTGGATTTACATGGTTTGGCATCCGACCGCCGGTGCCCTGTTCCCTGTAATTGCGGTTTACCCCGCCGTCAGATCCTACCGCTGTACTACGTGGAAGGTCAGCGATATAAACAGCGCAGTCCAGATTGCCAGTATCAGCACAATCTGCCATACGGGTGGTGCTTCCGCCAGGTACGTAGAGCTTTGTATACCGGTTACCAGTAGCTGGTTGTGGGTCAGGGTGTAGTGCGACAGGGTGCAATCCCCGCGAAGCGGAGGCGACAACGATTGCCCGAATCTTTTTACGATTACCCGAGTGCAATCCCCGCGAAGCGGAGGCGACACCCACAAGTTGTCATAATCGCGGATGGACGGGCGAAAAAGAGATACAGCATGGAGAGAATGGGAAACCAATTAACAGAAAAAAGCGCAGCACCACAAGGGCGAAACCGTCAATGCTCCTCCGCGGGGCGTCTGCAGTGACGCGCTGTACGATAGTGATTGCGACAAAGTAAAAAAACCGGCGCTCAAACCGATGGCAACCCAGATCATGATGGAAATACACTTCTTATCCGTGGAAATGGCAAGCCGGGGGCTGCCCTAACCCGTCAATTCCCGGACGGCGGGACTTTTTGGCAACAGTATTGCCATTTAAATAAATTTTCTTGCCAAACCTATTGACAACGGGGGATGAATGTAGTGTAGAATGGTAGAAAGTGGTGAATCGTGGGGAAATAAGGTTTTAGCTTATGTTTCTGGGCGAGTTTGAGTACCGTATTGATGAAAAGGGGCGTATGCCTATTCCGCCCCGCTTCCGTCCTCATTTCAAGGACGGCGTCATTGTGGCGCCTTCGCCCGACAAATGCCTTACAGTCTATACGATTCCCGATTGGAAGAAAATGGCGGAGGGGTTGCAGGCCTCCAATCTGCCGCCTTCCAAGAAGCGCAAGGCGGAGCGCGCACTGTTCGCCACCGCCTTCCTCACCGCCATTGATGGTCAGGGACGCATCAGCCTGCCGTCCACGTTGCGCGGATATGCCGCGCTGGGCGAGGATATTGTGGTTGTGGGTACCAACGACCGTATCGAGCTGTGGGACAAGGCCGCTTGGGATGCTGAGAAGACGTCGGATTTGGACGAGCTGTTCCAGATAACCGAATCTGCAGAGAAACGCTAAAGGAGTGGGGATGACGACCGCCACGCATATTCCAGTACTGCTTAAAGAGACGCTGGAGGCTCTGGCCATTCAGCCGGGTGGTCGCTACGTGGACTGCACCGCCGGCGGCGGCGGGCACGCCGAGGCTATCCTTCAAAAAAGCGCCCCCGGCGGTCAGTTGCTGGGGCTGGATGCCGACCCCGAGGCGGTTGTGGCGGCGTGGGCGCGGCTGTCCCATTTCGGTGCCGCGGCGTTGATTGTCAACGATAACTTCGTCAGTCTGGAATCCGTCTGCCTGGGTAACGATTTCGCTCCGGTGAACGGCGTGCTGTTTGATCTAGGGATGTCTTCACTGCAGCTTTCTGAAAGCGGGCGCGGCTTCTCTTTCAAGCACGGTGCTCCGCTGGATATGCGTTTCAATCCCGCTCAGCCTGTTTCGGCGGAAGACATCGTCAACTGTTGGTCAGAGGCTGATCTGGCGCGCATAATATATGAATACGGCGAGGAGCCGCACAGCCGCGGCATTGCGCGCATGATAGTGCGCTCGCGACCGCTGTTGACCACTGACGAACTGGCCTCTGTCGTGGAGCGCGTCGTGCCATCGCGCGGACGTATTCACCCTGCCACCCGCACCTTCCAGGCGCTTAGAATTGCCGTCAATCAGGAACTGGACCACCTTGCCTCCGCTCTTGAGCAGGCGGTTAGCGTGCTGGGGCACGGGGGACGCCTTGTCGTCATCAGCTATCACTCGCTGGAGGACCGCATCGTCAAGGATTTTATGCGTAGGGAAGCGGTTTCCTGTGTATGCCCGCCGGGGCTGCCGCAGTGCGTCTGCCATCATCAGCCGCGGCTCCGGATTATAAACAGGCAGGTTATCATTCCGACTCCCGCCGAGGAGTACGCCAATGCGCGTTCACGCAGCGCCAAAATGCGGGTCGCAGAGCGCATCGTCAGCGGCGATGTCCGGCAGGAAGACGCAGTCCGCCTTAAAAATCCGGCGGGCAAGGGGCGGCCAGGAGGGCGCAGGCGCCCGGAGAAATTAAGAGTAGTTTTCAACTCCAACTAGTTATGCGGGCATGTGCCCGGAAGGAGCGGAAATACAGAATGTGAAAAAGGAACTTACTCGCAGGAGTTCAATATAAACAGGGAACAGGTTTAAAAGGAGGAGCAAATGAGCAGGAAATCAATAGTTACAGCAATTGATGTCGGCACCACCAAGATAGCCACGATCATCGCCGAGCAGGAAAATAACGGTGGCGTGCGTGTGGTGGGTGTTGGCATAACCCCTTCGTACGGTATGCACAAGGGGTTGGTGGTTAACATCAATGATGCCAAGGGTGCCATACGCGATTCGATTCGCAAAGCCGAGCAGTCGTGCAACGTGAAAGTGGAATCGGCTTACGTTGGTGTTACCGGGCGTCATGTTACCTCCACAAACAACAAGGGAGTGGTAGCTATCACCAACAACGACCGCCTGGTGCGCACTGATGACCTGAGGCGTGTGATGAATACCGCCCAGAGCATCAAAGTGCCGCAGGACCGCAAGCTGCTGCATGTCATACCGCGAACCTATGCGGTGGACGGCCAGGTAGGGGTTAAGAACCCGGTGGGCATGCATGGTTTCCGCCTAGATGTGGAAACCCACATTATTACCGCCGCCGCCAACTCGGTTCAGAATCTGGTGAAATGTATCCGCGGTATCGGCGTTGATATTGATGACATGGTACTTGAACCGCTGGCTTCTTCTGAAGCTGTGCTCACCGAAGACGAGCGTCATGCGGGCGTGGCCATCGCCGACATCGGCGGCGGTACCACCGACATCTGTGTATTCAAGGATGGCAGCATCTACCATACCGCCATTCTCCCAGTGGCCGGTTACCAGCTCACCCGCGACGTTGCCATCGGCTTGGGGCTACCTTTCGAAGTGGCTGAAGAGATGAAGCGGCGCTACGGTTCGGTAATGAGCGTCTATGACAACAAGATGGCCGCCGCCCCTCCGGTTTCCGAGGACGGTCATGGTATCTCCTATCAGGATCTGTGCGACATCCTGCATGCCCGCGTTGAAGAGATCCTGCGGCTGGTGCTGTTGGAGCTTCCCAGCTCTGACTATGAATCGGTTATTCCTGCCGGTCTGGTACTCACCGGAGGTTCATCCAATATCTCTGGCATTGAGACTATGGGATGTGAAATTCTGAAGTTGCCGGTAAGAGTTGGCTGTCCGCTACATATCACCGGCATCACCGATTCGCTACGTGACCCGGCCTACGCCACCGGTGTCGGACTGCTGCTGTGGGGGTCCAAACATCCCGGCCGCGCTTCCGAGTACAACGGGGGCTTCTGGACGCGCCGCCTGCGCTCAATGGCGAACCGATTGGCAGTGATGTTCACCGGAAAATAAGGAAATATAGGAGATATAGGAGAAGAAAATGGCTAAGACGAGCTTTGTTCCCAATGGGGCTAAAATCAAGGTCTTCGGCTGTGGTGGCGGTGGTTCGAACGCGATTACACGTATGGTGCGTGAAGAAATCCAGGGAGTTGAATTCATCGCCGTCAATACCGATGCGCAGGCGCTGGCCACCACGGAAGCTCCTGTCAGATTGCAGATAGGCGAGAAGTTGACCCGCGGCCTGGGCGCCGGCGGCGATCATAACACCGGACATAAGGCGGCTGAAGAAAGCCGTGATGAGATCAAGGAACTGGTTGCGGGCGCTGATATGGTTTTCGTCACCGCCGGCATGGGCGGCGGCACCGGCACCGGCTCGGCGCCGGTGGTGGCTCAGATCGCCAAGGAATCCGGCGCGCTGACTATCGCCGTGGTCACCAAGCCCTTCACCTTCGAGGGTACGCATCGTATGCAGGTAGCCCAAGAGGGCATTTCCCGCCTGCTGGGCAAGGTAGACACCCTGATTATCATTCCCAATGATCGCCTGCTTGATTTGTGCGATCCCAAGACCGGCGTGGACACCGCCTTCAAGATGGCGGATGACGTGCTACGCCATGGCGTACAGGCTATCTCCGAGGTTATCACCGTTCCGGGTATGATCAACCTGGACTTTGCCGATGTCAAGGCTGTCATGAAGGATGCCGGCCCTGCTTGGATGTCCATTGGGCGCGGCACCGGCAAGAATCGCGCTGTGGATGCCGCCCGCAACGCCCTGGCATCGCCTCTGTTGGATGTTACCATTGAAGGCTCCAAAGGGGTGCTATTCAATATTGTTGGCGGCGCGGATATAACCCTCTTTGAAGTCAACGAGGCTGCCGAGGTTATCAAATCGGCTGTCGACCCTGATGCTAACATTATCTTCGGTGTTGCCTCAGATTCGACGATGGGTTCCGATGTTCGCATCACGCTGGTCGCAACAGGCTTCGTCAACAAGTCCCAGGTGGACAACAGGGAAGATGATGCCTTTAACAAGCGGCTCAAGTCCATCAGGACCGAGGACGAACTGGACGTGCCTTCTTTCCTGCGCCGCTGGAATCGTAATACCAACCGTGCCGCGCTGCCGCAGCAGGACTACGCTCGTCAGCAGACTCGCTCGTATAATTCGTAAGACAGGATTCTGCTAACTCGTACCAAGGGAGGCCGGACTAAAAAGTCCGGCCTCTTTTTTGTGGTGTTGGGTGCTTGGAATTTACCCGGCGGATGGTAGTTTGTCGGCTGTTGTCAGTGCGTATAGCGCAGCCGGCAAACTCGCAGGCGGCAAAAATATTACGGAAAAACAACCGGAAAAAAGGTGTTTTCGTATTGACTGATACCAGCTATTGTGGTAGATTGCTTGTCGGAATACTATATCTTGTGGTTATGTTATGAAGTGTCCTCATTGCGGCAGTGACGATTCCCGGGTGGTTGATTCGCGTGATACGACAGACGGCGTCAGGCGAAGGAGGGAGTGTATCAATTGCCAGTCGCGCTTTACCACCTATGAACGTCTTCAGTCGGTTGCGCTCTATGTTGCCAAGAAAGACGGTCGCCATGAGGAGTTCAACAAAGAAAAACTTTTAGCCGGCATCCGCAAGGCCTGCGAAAAGCGGCCGCTTGCGGAGGGGGTGGTTGAGGAAGTGGCGAACTCCATTGAAGGCGAGCTGCTGCAGACCGGGCGAAGTGAAATCCCTTCTTCGGTCATCGGCGATTTGGTGATGATGCGTCTTAGGAAATTGGACTATATCGCTTACATTCGTTTCGCAAGTGTGTATCGTGATTTTGCCGACATCACCGATTTGAAGCAGGAGGTCGATACCCTGCTGTCACATATATCTCCGCCAGACGGGCAGCTCACGCTGCCAATCAAAACCTGAGCGGAGCCCGTATCCGGACACATAATTCAGGGGGTTATTTTGTATGGTCAGACTGGGTGAGTCCATGTCAGGAGAGATGGTGAATCGCAACCAGATAGCGCGCGCTATCCATAATGCTGCTGCTTCCATGGGTATTTCGGACCGTGAGCACATCGATCGTATTACCAATCAGGTTATAAGTCGCTTTGAGCGGCCGGCAACGTTGCCGGGTATGGAGGAGTTCGTTTCCAGATCGGTAAAACAGCCTCTGCCGCCGGCTTCAGATGCCAATATTCTGGATATGGTGAAAGAGTTTCTGGAGGGCGAAAAACTGTCTGCCGTGGCACCACCCGCCGGCTCCATGAAGCCGCCGGAGGCAAGAGCGCCTTCCGCCGCGCCGGAAATAAAATCGTCAAAGGAAGAAATCCGTAAAGTGTCTGAATCAAAACATGTGGAAAATGTAGATAATAAACCACGTATCAGGAAGGAGAATCCCATGCCAGCCAGCATTTCCAGCTCTCTCTCCCCGGCGTCCCTTTCAGAGAATGCACTGCGTGTACTTGAGAAGCGTTATCTTGAAAAAGACAAGAGCGGTAAAGTCGTCGAGACTCCCGCCGATATGTTCCGCCGCGTGGCGCAGACTGTAGCGGCTGCGGAACTCAATTACAACCCTGTGGCCGATGTCAAGGCCTGGGAAGACAAGTTCTACACCATGATGACCGCGCTGGAGTTTCTGCCAAACTCGCCTACTCTGATGAACGCCGGGCGCGAACTGGGGCAGCTTTCTGCCTGCTTCGTGCTGCCTATTGAAGACTCCATGGAAAGCATTTTCGAGACGGTAAAACATACGGCGCTTATCCACAAGAGCGGCGGCGGCACTGGTTTTTCATTCTCCCGCCTGCGTCCAGAAACCGATCGCGTTGGCTCTACCGGTGGGGTGGCCTCCGGGCCGGTGTCGTTCATGCGCGCCTTTGATGTGGCTACCGACGTCATCAAACAGGGCGGTACGCGCAGAGGCGCCAACATGGCCATTCTTTCCGTCACCCACCCGGACATTCTGCGTTTCATCACCTCCAAGGAGGATCTGTGTTCGCTTACCAACTTTAACATCTCAGTCGCTGTAACCAACGACTTCATGCAGAAGGTAAAGGAGGCCGCCGATTATGAACTCGTCAACCCGCGCACCGGAGAAATCGCTGGCAGGCTGAACGCGAGGATGGTTTTCGACAGAATGGTGGAACTGGCATGGAAGACCGGTGACCCTGGAGTGATTTTCATTGACCGCATCAACGAGGATAATCCCACTCCGCAGCTGGGCAAAATCGAAAGCACCAATCCCTGCGGGGAGCAGCCACTGCTACCCTATGAGTCCTGCAATCTGGGGTCCATCAATCTCTCGCGCATGATCAAGACGAACGGCAAGGCTGAAATCGACTACAAAAAGCTGGAGGAAACAGTTAAGCTGGCGGTGCGCTTCTTGGACGACGTTCTGGATGTCAACCGTTTTCCGCTGCCGCAGATTGACGAAATGACACGTCGCACGCGCAAGATTGGGCTGGGCGTGATGGGCTTCGCCGATGTGCTGATTGCCATGGGTATTCCCTACAATTCTGAAGAAGCGCTGGCGACGGCAGAAAAGGTGATGGGCTTCATCAATGACACGGCGCACATGGTCTCAGTTGAACTGGGCGCCGAGCGAGGTGCCTTCCCGGCCTTCGCCGGTTCGGTCTACGATAAACCCGGCGCGCCCGCGGTACGCAATGCCGCTTGCACCACTATAGCGCCCACTGGCACGCTTTCCATCATCGCCGGCTGTTCCGGCGGTATAGAGCCGCTGTTCGCCTTGTCCTTCACCCGCCATATTTTGGACGGGGCTAACTTCATCGAGGTGAATCCGGCCTTTGAAGCAGCCGCCAAAGCCGGCGGCTTCTATTCTGAAGAATTGATGCAGAAGCTGGCCGAGGGGATGCACCTGGCGGACATCGCGGAAGTGTCGGATGAGGTCAAGCGTGTTTTTGTCACCGCCCATGACATTGCCGTGCCTTGGCACGTACGCATGCAGAGCGCTTTCCAGTGCCACACTGACAATGCCGTTTCCAAAACGGTCAATTTCCCCAAGGAAGCCTCTCCCGATGATGTCGCCAATGTGTACATGATGGCCTATGACGAGCGCCTCAAGGGCATCACTATCTACCGCGACGGCTCCCGTGAAGGACAGGTGCTTACTACAGGGAAAAAAGAAGCGCCCAAGGTTGTTGAGGATGTCCAGGCCATCGTGCAGGCGGCGCCGCGCAAACGCTCCAAGGTGACCAAGGGCTTCACCGAACGTGTCACTACCGGCTGCGGCTACATCTATGTCACGGTCAATTCCGACGAACACGGCATCTGCGAAGTGTTTTCGCATCTTGGCAAGACCGGCGGTTGCGCCGCAGCTCAGCTGGAATCCACCTGCCGTCTCATTTCGCTGGGACTGCGCTCCGGTATTGATATGGCTTCGCTGGTAAAGCAGCTCAAGGGCATCCGCTGCCCATCGATTGCCTGGGAGAGTGGCAAGTCGATTTTATCATGTGCGGACGCCATCGCCGGAGTGCTGGAGCGCCATGCCGGCCTTGTCCCGAATAAGAGCGAGGGCGGACATGACCACAAGCTGGCGACTCATGACTTGGGGCTGGTCAAAAATGTGGCCGGGCAGTGTCCGGAGTGCACCTCTCTGCTGGCTTACCAGGAGGGCTGCCTGGTCTGTCCGGGATGCGGATACACGAAGTGCTAGAAGGCTTTGAATTCCGCTTGCGCAAACTGCATTACAGCGATTGCGTCATAGCGTTTTCAGGGGACAGACTTAATGGTAGTGATAAACTGAAAGGAGGTGAAACAATATCGACAGAAACGAACGGGCCATGATATTTATTGATGGTTCAAACATGTACCACTCTCTCAAGTCCTATTTCAAGCGCACTGACGTTGACTTGGCGCTCTTTAACCAGAAGCTGCTAGAAAAGCGCCGCTTGGTGCGTGTTTACTATTACAACGCCGTTGTAGGCAAAGTCGAGGAGCCGGAGCGCTTCAAGGACCAGGAAAAGTATTTCCAGATAGTAGCTTCCATTCCCTATACCGAACTTCGGCTCGGACGGCTGGTATACACCAACGCCTGGCCTAATTCCCCGCCGTTTGAAAAGGGTGTGGATGTGCAGCTGGCCACCGATATGATTACTCATGCCTACAAGAACAACTATGATGTGGCTATTCTGGTTGCCGGCGACAACGATTACGTCGGCGCCATGCAGGCGGTAAAGGACAATGGCAAGCACGTCGAAGTGGCGTTGTTCGGGCAGGAGCGCACCTCGCGCCAGCTGCGCGACGTGGCCGATCGCGTGATACCGATTGACGGCTACCTGATGCGCGGTTGCTGGAAGTCCCAGCTTCATCATGCGCGCTATCCTCAGCAGCCATCGTTCCAGCCGCAGCGCCATTTTGACACGCGCCGCGAAGACAGCCTCGAAGCGCCGCCGATAGAATCATATAATGAATGGAACTACATGCGCTTCGAGGAATAAACAGAAGCTGTCCCTCGTTTTCGCCAAAGAGACCGCCGGAAGGCGGTCTCTTTTTGCTATTGTGAGAACCGTCATATGACAACCGAGTGTGTCATGCGCTAATATCAAGCTATGTCTTCCAGTCATGGCAAACCATCCCGCAGCCGCGCTGACTATTTCAGCAGCGGTCGTCTGGCCGGCGAAGAGGGTACTCTTTTCAAGGACTGGGGCGGGCGTTATCCGTTCGCCATGGTCTATCCCAACCGCTATTTTGTGGGCATGTCCAACCTGGGGGTGCAGGTGATTTACTCCCTACTCAACCGTCTCCCAGAGGTCGTCTGCGAGCGTGTTTTCTGGGAGGCTGATGGCAGGCCGCTACTGTCGCTGGAATCCTCGCGGCCGCTGATGGATTATGCCTGTCTGGCATTCTCTTTTTCCTACGAGCTGGACTATCTCAATTTGCCGGTCATCATGAAGGCGGCGGGCATCCCGCTCTATGCCGGAGACCGCGGCGCGTCCTATCCACTGCTGATTGCCGGAGGGCCGTGCATGAGCGCCAATCCAGCCCCGGTGGCGTCTTTTTTTGACGCCGTATGTATCGGAGAGGCCGAGGCTATCTTGCCCGCCATGCTGCCGGTTCTTACAGCCGATTTATCCAGGGAGGAACAGTTGTCAAAACTGGCCGCTGTGCCGGGGGTGTACGTTCCCGCGCTCGACGCGGCGCAGCCGGTGCGGCGCCGGTATTTGGAAGTACTGGACGATTTCCCGGCGCATTCCACTGTCCTCACGCATGATACCGAGTTGGGAGACCTTTATCTTATCGAGGTTGAGCGCGGCTGCTCCGCCGCCTGCTCCTTCTGCCTGGTGAGTCACTGCTTCCGCCCGCTCCGTTTTCACTCTCTGGAATCCCTGCTTGAACAGGCGCGGGAGGGGTTGAGATACCGAAAGCGCGCCGGACTGGTGGGACCGGTGGTAACCGACCACCCGCAGATAGAATCGCTGTTGAGCGGGCTGCTGGAGATGGGGATGGGGTTTTCGCTCTCTTCCCTGCGCCTTAAACGCCTCTCTCCGAAAATACTTGAGCTGATGATTGCCGGTGGGGCGCAGACCATCGCGCTGGCGCCGGAGGCGGGGTCGGAGCGCCTGCGCGATATGATTCACAAGGGGTTTAACGAAGATGACATAATCGAGGCAGTTGGGAAGGTGGCGATGCGGTCTTTCAAACAGCTCAAACTCTATTACATGTTCGGTCTGCCGACCGAGGAGGACGCCGACGCAGACGCCATCGCGGCGTTGTCGCTTAAATGTCAGCGCATCCTTGACCGGGCGCATAAAAACTGTCGTATCAGCGTCAATCTGTCGCCATTCGTGCCAAAGGCGGGCACCGCCTTCGAACGGCGCGGCATGGCGGATGTGGCCGTTCTTGAAGCCCGTCTTGAAGCTGTCAGGCGGGCGCTGGGTGGTTCAGGAATTGAAATCAAGGCCGAAAGTCCGGCGTGGAGCCATATGCAGGGGATGTTGTCGCGGGGTGGAATGGAGATGGCGCGGGCAATTGCCGCTGTGGAGCGCGTGTCGCCGGCGGGATGGAAAAAGGCGCTGGAGCAGGCTGGACTGGGTGGCGGTGATTATACCGCCGAGTGGGACGAAGCCCGAAGGCTACACTGGGACAATATCGCGCTGTAATGGCGTTCTCAATTTCGTCATGTCGTTGATAGCTTGACCCGCAATCACGGAGGGGCGTAAA
This sequence comes from Dehalococcoidia bacterium, assembly GCA_009779255.1. Lineage (GTDB taxonomy): Bacteria > Chloroflexota > Dehalococcoidia > Dehalococcoidales > UBA1222 > WREQ01. Next base: position 13,496 of record WREQ01000009.1, on the reverse strand, counting down.
TCCATGCTGGAGGAACGAGCCTGCGAGTGACGAAGCATCCGGTGGGGTGGTGGATGGTTACTCCCTGCCTCCAGATCCTTCGGTCGCTGCGCTCCCTCCAGGATGGACTTGTACGGGGTTGACCTTGATACTCACAATCCATAACTCAAAACTCGTCGAGTGATCTGGATTCCAGTCCGACTAGGCGGACCGCAATGACAGTAAAGATGGCAGTAAATACTCCGTCTGTCCGCGTGTGAGTATGGGGCTACCGGAAAACAAAAAGAGAGGTTTTCGCCTCTCTTTTTATATTACGAGAATGGTTGGTCTATCCGCCCAGTAGCTCGCTGACTACGGAGTTAACCTCCGCGCCGTCGGCCTTGCCTCTGACCAGCGGCATGAGCTTTGGCATCACCTTGTTCTTGTCGCGGGGCCCAGCGGCGCCGGTTTCGGCGACAACCTTCTTCACCAGTTCGACAATCTCGGCGCGGCTCATCTGTGCTGGCATATAGACTTGCAGAATGGCCAGCTCGGCCTCCTCTTTGGCAGCCAGCTCCGGGCGGCCGGCGTTTTTGTAGGCCTCGATGCTTTCCCTGCGCTGCTTGATCTCCTTGCCGATGACGCCGATGATGTCGGGGTCTGCAAGCGTTGCCTGTCTGGCAATCTCGGCGTAATTCATAGCCGAGAGCAGCATGCGGATGACGGAACACTTTAGCTGTTCGCCGCTTCTCAGCGCCTGGCGCAGGTCTTCATTCAACTTGATTTTCAGCGGGGCGTCCATGGATTAACCCTTTATTTCTAGTATGATCGGTAAGCCCATCGGCGCCCGAACCATACGCCGGCTGCTGCCGCGATGATGATGCCCAGAATGTACAACACGTGCACCAACCAGCCGGGGAAGGTGGAGCCCACGCTCAGGGTATTGGCCACGCTCCATGAGCCTTCGTTGCCGGCGCCATCGACTGCCTGTACGCGCCAGTAGTAGGTTACGCCTGACCTGAACTTTACGGTGTCATCCAGCGTGTAACCGGTGCCATTGAGTTCCTTTTCCATTAGCAGGGTGCCGAAGGAGGCCTCCTGGCTGATTTGCAGGGTATATGTGACTCCTGAGTCGTCCGTCACTTCGCCCCAAGTGAAGGTGGCTGGTTGGCGAGGTTTGCTTCCGTTGGCGGGCGACAGCAGTTGCACTTGGTTGGGGGCGGTGCTTTCTATGTAAAAGTCAATGGTTATGGTGGTGGGTACGCCATCTGCAGCGATGGTTATCGTGTGTTTTCCGGCGGAGATGGCGGGCGCATTGAAGACGGCGGTGAACGAGCCTGCGCTGTTCGCGACAACGTTGAAGAAGGACATTGCTCCGGTGGCAGACAAAGTTGTTCCGGTTATGCTGGCGCCGGGGGTGAAGCCGGTGCCAGTCACGGTAATTTCCTGGCCGACGTGGGCGGGGCTGGTCGAAGTTCCGGCGGAGCCGGTGGTCAGCGCCGCGTTGGCGGTGACGGTGAAAACAGCCGTTGCTGAATTACTGCCGTCGCTGACGGACACCTGGGTGTTGCCGGCTTTGCTTGCGGGAACGTTGAAGTCTATGGAGAAGCTGCCGCTGGTGTCGGTAGAGGTGGCAGTCGGAAGCTGGGTGCCGCCCCAAGTCACGGAGATGGTCTGATTGGGGCGGAAGCCGGTGCCGGTTATGGTGACGGAGTCTCCGACGACGCCATCGGTGGGGTTGATGGTTATTTTGGGAATGATGATTAGGGTGGCGGTGGCAATGTTGTTAGTGGCGCCGCCGTTGGCGGTCACCGTCCACGCGCCGGCGGCGGCCCTAGGTATGTTGAAGGTGGCCTCAAAACTGCCGTCGCTGGCGGCGGTTACCGCCGCTGGGTTGGTGGTAAGGGGGACGCTGGTATCAGGCGGCAGCGATAGTGAGAAACTGATGGTGCTTCCGGCGGTGTAGCCGGAACCCTTGACTGTAACCGTATCGCCGAAACCACCCGTTACCGGGGTGGTGCCTTCGACGATATAGATGTTTAGTCCTGGATCCACCATGTACGATGTGGTTGCGGTGTTGCCTGTGGCATCAGCGGCTTTCACGGTATGGGTGCCGCGCACGCCAGCTGGGATGGTAATCTCGGCAAGGATGGCGCCGGAGGCGGAGGCAGTGGTGGTAGTGAGCGCGTTGATGCCGGCGTCCCAGTAGATAGAAACGGTCTGGCCGGGTACGAAGCCGGTGCCGGTTACGGTCACCAATGAGCCGACCCTGCCGTTGGTGGAGCTAAGGCTGATGGATGAGGGAACGGTGAGTACGGCTGTAGCGTCGTTGCCGTTGGCGTCGGTGGCTTTCACGGTATGGGTGCCGCCGCCTAGCGACGGGATGGTGAAGGTTACGTTGCTGAATTTGCCGTCAAGACCGGTGGTGACGGTGGCCGGCGTTGTGGAAAGAGGAATGCTGTTACCAATGGTAAAAGAGACCGTTTTGCCGGGGGCGAAGCCGGAGCCGTTGATGGTCACTGTGGCGCCGGGGCTGCCGCTTATCGGGGTGACGGTGATTTTGGGCTCGATGACAAAGCTGGTGCTGGCGGTGCCGCCACTCTGTGTCGCGGTGATGGTGTGGTTGCCCAGTGCCAAGTCAGGCATGGTGAATGAAGCGGTAAATCTCCCGTTGCCGGATGGCTGCACCGTAGCCGGAACGGTGGTTACCGAAACTCCGTCCACCTGAACGATGACGGGATTTGAAGCCGCGCTGGAGAAGCCGGTGCCGGTGACAGTGATGACATCTCCGCCGCCGCCCGAGGACGCGCTGAGCGTAATTTTGGGGTTGATAGTGATAGCAGCGCCAGCTGAGTTTCCCTGAACCCCGATGAGCCAAACTCCGCGCGGGACGTCAGGGATGATAACCTCGGCATTGAAGATACTGATGGAAGTGGCATAAAGTGTTTGCAGTGTCACGGTGTTGCCGCCTGTCTGTGGGCGCATCTCAAGAGTGATGAGTTGATTTTGGGTGAAGCTGAAACCGGAGCCGGAGACGAGGATGCGGTCCCCCACGCTGCCGCTGGATGTGTTGAGTTCAATTGCGGCGGCTGCCACCGGCGCCGCCGGCAAAACTGCGGCCGCAGTCAGTCCCAGTGTCATGGTTGCCAAAAAAACGCGCAATAAACGCTTGAATTTCACAATTACCCTCCGAAACTTCTCTGTTCGTTAAGGTTACTTTTTGTTGCATAACTTGTCAAGCGGAAAAGGCTGAAAACGCGGTAAAATTCGCCTTGCACTTTATGGCACTTCTGCACTGATATTTCCGGCGTGGGCGTCCTCACCGTTGAGGATGGATTACAGAAAGTCTCTGAGGGGGGACTCATATTTATTCAAACGCTCTGTCGCTGACTCTGTTGAAGGCGTGGTTGGCCAGTCTGTCGGCTTCACGGTTCTGTTCGCGTGGCACGGAGGTGGCGGTGAATGATTCCAAGCGGCGTGCCAGCAATATTACCCGGTCGTAAAGCGGTTTGAGGGCAGTGTTCCTGACGCGGTACAAGCCGTTCAACTGATTCACAATCAGCTCGGAGTCTGAGCGGAGCAACACGGCGCTGGCTCCCAGCTCCAAGGCCTTTTCCAGCCCGGCGATGACGGCTTTGTACTCGGCCTGGTTGTTGGTGCAATCTGGGAGGCGTTTCGAGATGACGGCGACGGTCTGCGTTCCTTCCAGTAGCGCCACGCCGATGGCGGCGGGGCCGGGATTGCCACGCGACGCGCCGTCGGTATACATGATGAATCGTCTGGTCATGGCTTACTCGGCGAACAGAATCCGGGCACAGGATGAGCACTGCACCACGCGTCCACCGCGGGCGCGCTGTAGCTCCGCCGTGGGAAGCGTAATGCGGCAGGCACAGACTCCCTTTTCAACGCGCGCCACCGCCACGCCGCGGCGTTTTTTAATCTCAATGTAAAAATTTAGTTCGTCTGGTGCAATCAACGCCGCCTTGTCGCCGCGCTGTTTTTGCAACCCTTCCAGTCTGGTTGCCAGTTCTCCGAGCCGGGTTTGAAGCTCCCTGTGCTCTTCGCGCCGGATGTCTTCGACAGCTTTCAATCCGCCTTCGCAGTCACGAACGGCGGCCTGCGCGGACTCGATTTGCTCCATATAGCCGAGGGCTTTTTCCTCGAAAGGTGCCAGCCTGCGGGAAAGCGAGTCCATCTCAAGCTGCAGGTCGGTAAGCTCCCTGGGGCTGCGCACTCGCCCGCTGTAAAGCGAGGTGTTGGCGGTGTTGATTTTGGTGGTGATGTCGGCGATGTCGCCGTCGTTCTGCCGCTGCTCTTTGAGCAGCGTGTCAAGGTCTGACTTCGCGACGGTCAGCGCGGCCTGCGCCGCTTTCAATTCCGCGTCTGCCGCAAGTTTCGCCTGTGCTGCGGCGATTTCCTTTTCGGCGGAGGCAATCTCTGCTTCGACAATCTGCAGTCCGTAAAGCTGGCGTACGCTCATGCCGCTATTTTAGCGTTGTAGTGGGCAAATGGCAAAAAATGCTTTGCCGCGGCGCTCGTTTTCAATTTGACATAAGTTCCTGGCTCAGATACATTAGTAGCGCCAAGCAGGCCGGGCGGCCGCTCGTCATGGCGAGAGGAAAGTCCGAGCTCCACCGGGCAGGATGCTGGATAACGTCCAGGAGGGGTGACCCTACGGCTAGTGCCACAGAAACATACCGCCCGCCTCAGGCGGGTAAGGGTGAAATGGCGAGGTAAGAGCTCACCGGCGCGCCGGGTGACCGGCCGGCCGGGCAAACCCCATCCGGAGCAAGACCAAATAGGGGGGCGCTACGGCGCCCGGACAGTCCCCGGGTTGGTCGCATGAGCCTGGCGGCAACGTCAGGTCTAGATAGATGGTCGCCGTCCGCCCTAGGCGGATACAGAACTCGGCTTACAGGCCTGCTTGGCGCATTTACTCTGCCCCTAAACTTACAACTCAATATTCCACCTTGGATTCCGGCTTTTGCCCTGGTGGATCGGGATGGCATGGGAGAGAAGTGGGACGTAATCTGAAAACAGACTATTTACTACTGAAAACTGGTAGCTGCCTGCTGTATACTATGCTGAACGTCATGCCATGAAGGAGAAGACTATGTCCGCATTTATGCGCCGCGCTGTTTTTGCCGCTATATCGGTGGTGGTCGTATTGGTCACCTTGGGATACGGATTGGCGGCAGGCTACCTGCTGGGGCGTAGCTCCACATCTTCTGACGTGCATATGGCGACTGTCGGTGAAGCTTGGTGGGTGTTACACCAGTGGTATGTTGAGCCTGACAGTGTGGACTCCGCGGCGTTGGCGCAGGCAGCTGTGCAGGCCATGGTGGATACGCTGGACGACCAGCATTCGGCCTATCTAACTGCGGAAGAGTACCGGCGGGCGATGAACAATATTTCCGGCTCCTACAGCGGTATCGGCGTTACGGCGGCTGTCATGGGTGGGGCGATGACGGTGCTCTCGGTCACACCAGGCTCACCCGCTGAAAAGGCGGGGCTTCAGGCCGGCGACATCGTGCTTGAAATCGACAGTGTTTCCACCGTGGGCATGAGTATCGACGAGATCGTGGCTATGGTGCAGGGTCCGGTTGGCACCCCTGTGACACTGCTCATCGGGCGCGACGGGCAGGAACTAGCGTTCACCATCATCCGTGCTAACATCCAACTCAATACGGTGACATTCGAGATGCTGGGCGATGTTGCTCACATCGTTATCTCCAGCTTCAGTAGCAGCACCAATAGCGAACTAGTTCCCGTTCTGGAGCAAATTCAGCGCGACGGCGCCGCAGGTATCATCATCGACCTACGCGGCAATCCTGGCGGCCCCGCAGCCTCTTTGGTCGCCGTGGCCAGCCATTTTGTGAGTGGCACCCTGCTTACTATGAGGTATAATGACGGCTCGTGGGACGAGATCAAAACCGTATCCACCTCCGTCACTACCGATTTGCCGGTTGTAGTGCTGGTTGATGAATACAGCGCCTCGGCCTCGGAGGCTTTCAGCGGCGCCATGCAGGATTACGGGCGCGCCGTCATCGCTGGGGAAGTCACCTTCGGCAAGGGCAGCGTCAACGCCTTCTATGAGCTGGCGGACGGTTCGGCCATATATCTCACCATCGCGCGATGGTACACACCGAACGGGCATCTGATTGAGGGCGAGGGCATTATACCGGATATCATGCTGGACGCGTCCACTGACTGGCTGGCATGGGCGGTGGAATATCTGACGGCAGACAACACCTGATTTTTACGAGAGTATTTTTTGACGCCGGGTAGGCAAACCGGATACGGTAAAGACTAGCCCGTCCCTCTCAGCGCTGCGCCGAGAGATGCCTCCAGTTTTTGGAGGATGGCGGCGAAAACCTTGTCTGCTTCGGCGTCGGTGAGAGTGTGGTCGGGCGATTGGAAGGACAGGCTGTAGGCCAGCGATTTTTTACCATCCCCCAGCTGCCTGCCGGAATATACGTCAAACAGCGCCGCCGTCTTCACCATCGGGAAGCCACGTATAATTTCCAACACCTGCGCGTGGGTCACGCTCTCATCCAGCACCAGCGCTAGGTCGCGTGTCACCGCTGGGAATTTTGGTAGCGGCTCGTAGCGCCCGCCAGCCCGTGCATTCATCAGCGCGTCGATGCTGATTTCAAACAGATATGTGTTCGGCGGCAGTTCGAAAGCCCGCGCCGCTTCGGGGTGAATCTCTCCCAGCACGCCGGCTACGGCACTCCCGATTTTGACTTCCGCCCGTCGGCCCGCGCGCAGCCCTGCGTCACTGCTCTCTGCGTAGTCCGCCCGGATTTCCAGCGCCGCCAGCAGTCCTTCCATCACGCCCTTGGCATCGAAGAAATCAACCGGCTCTTTCCGGTCCAGCCACGTCCGGGACGCTCCGGTGGAGGTCAGCGCGCCGCACAGCATTTCCGGCTCGTCCGGCAGTTCACCGGCCTTTGGCAGGTAGACGCGTCCGGCCTCAAACATGGCGATAACGCCATCCTCGCGGCGCACGTTGGCGGTCAGCGCCGCCAGGACACCGCCGCGCAGCGAAGTTCTCAGGAACTCCTGATCGGCGGACATGGGGTGCCGCACGCGCAGCGGCTCAATAGATAAAGGCGCGTTAAGCCCTTTTTCGAGGCTCTGTTTGTCGGTAAGCGCGCAGGTCACGATTTCGCTGAAGCCAAAACCCGACAGCGTCTGGCGCAACTTCAGCCGCAGTCCCAGCCGGGGGTCGGGGTTTTGCATCGGCAGTGCGCCGGAGAGCGGGCGGTCGGGGATGTGCTCGTAGCCCATAACGCGGGCGATTTCCTCGATGAAATCGGCTTCGATGCGCAGGTCGCTTCTCCAGTACGGCGCGGTGACGGCGAAGGCGGTGTCGGACTGTTTTTCAACATGGCAGCTCACCGCCGTAAGATGCTTTTCGATTTCCTCCGCTGCTACCTCAATGCCCAGTATGCGCTTTACCTCGGCGGCGGTTATGACGAGCGACTTCGGCTCTTTGCGTCCGGGGTATACGTCAATAATGCCAGCGGCGGCATCGCCGCCGCAGATTTCTACCATCAACTGTACGGCGCGGCGGGCAGCGGGCAGCGCCAAGTCGGCGCGGATGCCTCGTTCAAAGCGGTATGAGGCTTCGCTGGGCAGTTTGAGGCGCATTCGGGTGTTGTGTATGCTGGAGGCCTTGAAGCTGGCGGATTCCAGCAGAATCGCGGTGGTGGCTTCAGTTACCTCGGTGGATGCTCCGCCCATCACTCCAGCCACCGCAATCGCGCCCCGCGGGTCGGCAATGACGAGTGTGTCGGAGGAGAGTCGGTGTTCGGCGCCGTCGAGGGTTTTCAGTGTTTCGCCCTCCGTGGCGCAGCGCACGTTGATTGCAGCGCCGCTGATTTTGTCATAATCAAAGGTGTGCAGCGGCTGACCGTACTCCATCATCACAAAGTTGGCGATGTCTACCACGTTGTTGATGGAGCGTATGCCGGCGGAATTGACCGCCTCTTTGAGCCAGCCGGGCGAAGGTCCGATTTTGACGCCGGTGACCAGTGCTGCGCAGTAGCGCGGGCACAGCTCCGTATTCTGAATCTCTACTGAAACACGCTTTTCGATTGGCTCACCCGCTTCGGTATAGCCGAGGTCAGGCTCATGCGCGGAGTTGCCGGTGAGCGCTGCCGCCTCGCGGGCGATGCCCAGCATTGACAGCATGTCGGGGCGGTTGGGGGTGACCTCCAGGTCAAAAATTATGTCTCCCAAATAATCCGCCACCAGGCCGCCCAGCGGAGCGTCGTCCGGCAGCACCAGGATGCCATCGTGATTCCTCGAAAGCCCCAACTCCATTTCGGAGCAGATCATGCCATCGCTAAGAACGCCGCGGATTTTAGATGGTTTGAGAGTGGTTTTTTCGCCGGTGTGTCCATCGATGAGGTTGGCGCCGGCTTTGGCGAAGGCGATTTTATCGCCGGTGACCAGATTCGGCGCGCCGCAGACCACGGTGGCCTGTTCGCTGCCTAGTTCTACAGTGGCCAGCCTCAGGCGGTCGGCGTTGGGGTGGGGGTTGACGGCGGCGATACGACCAATATAGACGTTGTTCCAGCCGCCGATAATTTCGATACGCGCCACTTCGGTGCCGGCCTGCGTGATGCGTTTCGCCAGCGCCTCCGGGGCGATGCCGTCGATGTCAACGTATTTCTTAAGCCATTTGAGCGAACATTTCATAGATTAAATCCCACAAGAAAGCAATTTTGCCCGCACGGATTAAAGAACACATCAATAGTAACATGTTTTTGCCTGTCTTGTCCTTGGCTTTTGACCTTGCTCCTGAAAAATCAAATTTCTGGAGTGGATGTTGTCACCGTCATGTATGTAGAGTAAAATCACTTGCCGCAGGCGATTAGATACTTTGAGTATCGCAGAGGGTTTATACACCATGAAGGTCGGTTTTGGAGGTAAAACGAATGGGTATTTATGATGTTCTGCAGTTTTTTATCCCGGTCATTACTTTTGCAATGGGATATTTTCTGACTAATATCGGATATAAACGGGACAGGAAGCTCAGTATTATCCGTGAAAAATTCAATGGTCTATATCATCCGTTCTTTGTTCTTGTAAGTGGGCTTGGAGCAGAAAATGAATTTGGCTTTGCGATTGATAGCAACAACGGGGTGGTGTTAAGGCCAATTCTTGAGCTTCTCACAAAAAATGCATACTTGGCAACTGCTGACGGACAGAAACTTATCTGGGAGACACGCTATCTATTTGTCTCAGGCGTGACTGAAGGAGAGATAATCGACAAAGAGAAGGAGGAGTTATTCGCTAAATCACTAGGCTCGTTGTTTGAGCATTTGATACAGGAGTATATGAAGTCCGCAAAAGTCCTTGGTTATGAACTGATTGAAATGGGAACCATGGCAGGTTCGAATGAGAGTTGAGAAAGCGTTCGCTAAAGCCCAATCGTTTTGAAAGTTGCTTTGCAGTATGAGCATTTTCAAAGAAATATGAGTATACGCTCGTAACCGTGATTAGTTGAATTATCCACACAAACCCATGCAGGACTAAGCCAGCCAGAGGTCCCGTCCTGCATTTACAGAGGTTTTTTGGCAGACATACTTGACAACACTCGTTCGATGGGATGTTGTCCATACGAATAAACCACGCTACACTGATAAGCAGATGGTCTTTGCTCGCCGGTCCATGACAACCTGTCTCCACGACAAGGTTCTGGGATCGGGAAGCCCTTGAAATGCCGACGTCACCGATTGTTGGTGATGGTCAGGTATCTATCTGCTGTTTTACAATGCTACCGCCGCAGTACTTCGTGCGCAGTTTCGGCTTTTCGATTTTTCCCGTGGCATTGCGTGGCACAGTATCAAAAATAATCCGGTGCGGACGCTTGTAGCGCGGAAGTTGGGTGCAAAACTGCCGGATTTCATCCTCTCCGCATTCCAAGCCCGGTTTTATTTCAATAATCGCCGCGGTTATTTCTCCCAGTCTGTAATCCGCCATACCTATCACGGCGGCGTCTTTGATCTTGTCGTGGCCGCGCAGAAACGATTCAATTTGAACCGGATAGATGTTCTCGCCGCCCGTGATAATCACATCCTTTTTTCTGTCGACAAGGAAAATAAACCCGTCCTCGTCTTCGATGGCCATATCTCCCGTATACAGCCAGCCATCCTTGATTGTCGCCGCTGTAGCTTCGGGGTCTTTGTAGTAGCATTTCATGACACTGTCTCCGCGCAGTATCAACTCCCCCACGTCACCGCGTTTTACGATTATGCCGTGCTCATCGACAATTTTGATCTGCCAGCCATAGCCGGCTATACCGATTGCACCCACCTTGTGTATATTCTCCACACCAAGATGCACCGCTCCGGGGCCGCTTGACTCAGAAAGCCCATAATTCGTGTCGTATTCATGATGCGGAAAATACTTTTTCCAGCGCCGGATCAGGCTTGGCGGAACGGGCTGTGCGCCTATATGCATAAGCCGCCACGCGCTCAAATCGTAATCGGCCAGCTTTATTTCGCCGTTTTCGATGGCGTCGAGAATATCCTGCGCCCATGGCACCAGCAGCCATACAATCGACACCCGCTCGTTCGCAATGGTTTCGATAATCCATTTCGGGCGTATGCCGCGCAGCAGTATTGCGCTGCCGCCGACAAGCAGGCTGCCGAACCAGTGCATCTTGGCACCGGTGTGATAAAGCGGGGGGATGCACAGAAAGATGTCCTCGTGCGACTGATTGTGATGGTTCTGTTCCACTTTGCAGGCCGTAATAAGGCTCAAATGCGAATGCAGAATAGCCTTCGGGAAACCTGTGGTTCCGGACGAAAAATATATCGCGGCATCGTCTTCATCCGACAATTCCACGCATGGCGCCAGCACGGAGCAGGATTGGGCAAGCTCATCGTAGCTCTGCGCGAAATCCGGACACTCTTCGCCAACAAAGAACAACTCGCGCACGGCGGGAATATCATCTTTTATTTCCCGCATCCGGTCGATAAATTCAACCCCGAAAACCAGCAGGGAAACATCCGCCAGTCCAAGCGCATATTTTATCTCATCCGACGAGTATCTGAAGTTGAGCGGAACAACAATCGCGCCTGCCTTCATCGTCCCGAAATAGATAGGGAGCCACTCAATGCAGTTCATCAGCAGTATGCCGACTTTATCGCCGCGCTTGCATCCGTGATCAAGCAGCAGATTGGCAAACTGGTTGGCCTTTTCGTCAAACGAGCGCCACGTCAGCTCCTTGCGATAGCGGGAGTCTGGTGCCGATTCCACCAAAGCAAACTCTTTCCACGTCTGCGCGTGTTTTTCCTCCAGCTCCGGGTTGATTTCTGTCAGGCATTTTTTATCACCGTACAGTTCTGCGTTCCGGGCCAGTATATCCGTAATGGGCATGGTCACGCAGTCCTTTCCGGTAGTTTGGCTGTTTCATAGCAGGAGAACTGTTCCTCCACCGCGGCTTTGTCCTTCACTTTGGTAAAGGCGCTTACCAGCGGCACGATGACCAGTCCGGCCAGCATACAGAAGGCTCCGGCATTGATAGGCGACTGCAGAATTGACGGGAAAGAGCTTCTGAAGAAGATGTTGAGTATCATGACCGAGGTGCTGAAGATAAAGCAGCACCAGACGGAAACAGCACTGGCGCGTTTCCAGTACAGCCCATAAAGGAACGGCGCGAGGAACGATCCGGCCAGAGCGCCCCATGAAACACCCATCAGATCCGCGATGAAGCTCAGGTTGCCTTTGAAAACCCCGTTGATCTGCATGATGGCGATAGAGGAGGAAATGATGATGAAGACCACTATCAACCCCCGGATGATGAGCAGTTGCCCTTTCTCATTGAGCTGTTTGATTACGTGTCCCTTCAAAAAGTCGAGCGTAAGGGTCGAGGCCGACGCCATAACCAGAGAAGAAAGTGTGGAGATTGAGGCCGCGAAGACCAGGACGATTACAACGCCTATCATGACCTCGCCCATTTGAGAAAGGATAGTTGGGATAACAGAGTCAAATCCGTTTGCCGGAACAAGCATGGTGCCCGCTGCGTTTGCCACCATGCCGATGTCGTCGGACCACAAACGGCCGAAGCTGCCGAGGAAATAGCAGCCGCCCGCCACAAACAGGGCGAAAATCGTAGAGACTATCGCGCCTTTGGGAATCATCTTTTCCGACTTGATTGAATAGAAACGGGCCACCATCTGCGGCAATCCCCATACGCCGAGCGAAGTTAGGATGACCACTCCCAACAGGTCGATAGGGTTGGGTCCGAAGATGGTGGTGAAACCGCCGGCCGCGATGCCAGCTACTTCGTCGCTGACTTCAGAAAGACCCCTGAAGGCTGCGAAGAGGCCGTCTTTTGAAGTGATCGCTACTACCACAACCGCGATGATTCCGACGAGTTGGATCGTACCCTGAATCAAATCGTTGACCACGGTGGCGAGATAACCTCCCGCCACCACGAAAATGGCGGTCAGAACGCCCATGGCTATGATGCAGTAGGCGAAAGGAATATTGAAGGCCATTTCAAAGAGTCGGGAAAGGCCATTGTAAAGAGAGGCGGTATATGGTATTAGGAAGATAAAGACGATGAGTGCCGCAGCGATTTTGAGCGCCTGGGAAAAATAACGGGTGCCGAAGAAGGCCGGCATGGTGGCGGCCTTCAGGTGATGCGTCATAAGGCGGGTGCGGCGTCCCAGCACGAACCATGCCGCCAAGGAACCGATGAAAGCATTGCCGAGACCTATCCAGACCGCGGCGGCACCGAATCTCCAGCCGAACTGCCCCGCAAATCCCACAAACACCACGGCAGAAAAATATGTGACGCCGTAGGAAAAAGCAGAAAGCCATGGTCCGACTGATCTGCCACCCAGTACAAAGTCATTTACGTTGGATGCCCTTTTGCGAAAATATAGCCCTACAAAGATTGTTATCGCGAAGAAGATAACCAACAGCAGAATCTTGATGAACATTTCCCTAGCACCTCTCTTTCTGATATTAAAATAAAAACGCCCTCGGATTTTCGTCCGAGGGCGACTGCTGCAATTTCACACGGCGGAGGGCGCGAAACCCTCATAGCGCCTGTGGCATTGCCGCGATTATCGCGGTACCACCTCTTTTTAGTACAGCTTCACAGCCGTACACTCGCAGGGTATATCCCATACCCTTATGCTGTAACGGGCAATCCCGTCGCAGCCTACTTGGTGCAGCCCATAGCTACGCCGTTCGGTGCGCGGCTCCCAGGATGTATTCGCCAGTCAACTCATCACCAGCTCGCACCAGCCGCCGGCTCTCTGAAGAGATGTTGGGGAGGCTACTTGTTCCCGATCATCGCCTTGCAAAATTTCCTAGTTGTTATACATCACCCTTATGGTGTTTGTCAAATCCCCTGTACCCGTTCAGGCGGTTGATGGTACTAGACCTCACTTTTGCTTCATTGGGCTTCAGACAGGATGGCAGGTACCCCACTGACCAGCCGCATAATTAGAATTTGCACTGTTGATGTGCCACTACCGCGGCGGCTTGGGATATCGTTCAGTAAA
>WREQ01000008.1 GCA_009779255.1 Dehalococcoidia bacterium | reverse complement strand
TGAGGGCGTACAGTGTTGTAAAACAATAGCCATTCCGTAAGGCTGTGATTGAACTCATCGATGTCTTCCAGCAGCATATCTATATGCCACTCTGCGAAATCTTCCTGGATGGTGCGGTTGTAGTGTTCTATCTTTCCGTTGGCTTTTGGAGTTTTCGGATAGTTCCAGAACTGTTTCACCTGTGCTTCGCTGACAGCCTCCTGGAAATACCTGTGGAACTCACTTCCGTTATCAGTTTTGAATATGAATGACCTCGAAAGGCGTAAATAGATTGTTGAAGGGGTCTCTTTTTGATGTTCTCTTGCCTGTGCGCTTGTTTTTGCCTTTGTTTTCCTCTTGTTAAAATTTAGCAAGTGTCGTGCAGGCTATCAAATACTCTCCTTCTTTATTTGGTCAATAATTTTAGAAAAATCAAGGTAGTGCATTCCTGCTGTTTGTATCAATTCACGAGCAATACAACGCTCTGTAGAAAAAACTTTGAATTTCTTTCCCCTCGCCCTAAGTAATTGTAACGCCCTGTCGAAATCGCCATCTCCGCTAATAAGTACTGCCATATCATAATTATCAATGGTATTGAACATATCGAGGACGATTTCAATGTCCAAGTTCGCTTTTTGCCTTAGTTGCCCTGATTCTTGATTGAGTACAGTTTTAATTTGTTTGGTGATTACCGAAAAGCCCATATATGGCAATGCATCCAGGTATCCTTGCTGGCGGTTATCTGGGGTAGCATCTTGTCCCATATAGTAAAAGGCATCTTGTATCTCGCCAAAGTTTGATGATATGTAATCCAGTAGCTTTTTGGGGTCTATAAACTGTTTCAAGGCATCTTTTTGCATATAGAAAAAATTTGCCCCATCTAAAAAAACTGAAACCCTCATATTGGACTCCTTTATGGCAAAGTACAGACTTTGATTCCTAAAGCCTTTTAATCCACTCCACTGCGTTGCGGTAGATGGCGGAGCCGAGGCTCGTTTCGGTGGCGTCCCTGCGTGTCCAGCGGGGGTGTTGGGTGGTGCGTATGTGGTTCTCTGGGTGGGGCATCAGGCCGAATACCAGCCCTGTCGAATCGGTTATGCCGGCGATGTCTTCAATTGAGCCGTTGGGGTTGGCTGGGTAGCCGGCGCCGCGGTTGCCGTCGGAATCGGTATAATACAGCGCTGCGTCCAGTGTCCCTGCCACCTCCGGGGGCGCCACCAGTTTGCCTTCGCCGTGAGCCACCGGAACGTAAATCGTCCCGATGCCGCGGGTGAAAACGCACTTGCTTTGCGGGTTGGCGGTGAGGTATACCCAGCGGCACTCGAAGCGTCCGGAGTCGTTGTTGGTAAGTGTTACCTGCTGACCTTTTGACATTGGTCCCGGCAGGATACCCGCTTTTACCAGTGTCTGGAAGCCGTTGCAAATTCCCATTACCAGCCCGCCGCGCTCGATAAACGGCTCAATTTCATGTCTAAGCTTCAAATTGAGTTCGCTGGCCAATACTTTCCCCGCCCCGAGATCATCACCGTAGGCAAAACCTCCTGGAATTACCAGGCACTGGTAATTGGACAGGCGGAAGGCAGCGCGTGCCACCTGGTTAACCGTAGCCGGTGTTACGGTCGCCCCGAACTGGGCGAAGGCGGCTGCGGTTTCTTCATCACGGTTGGTGCCAGGGGCGCGCAGTATCAAAACATTTACGTTATTCATAATCGTTACCAACGCAGAGGTCTCTGCCATGCTTCCTTGAGCGACTGAATCGGGAGGTTGATTACAAGATTGCCGTCAAGTCCGGTAATTTTAACCGTGTCTGACCTTTTTACGCTGCCTATGGCGGCGCAGGCGTTGCCTCGCAGTGTTTTTTCAAATTCCTCCTGGCTGCCCGGCTCCACCTCAATCAGGAAACGGGAGTTGGATTCCGAAAACAGCAGCACGGTGTCGCGGCTGATTTCCTCGCCGGTGGGGACCTTGTCCAGACTGATTTCAGCGCCTGTGCCGCCGGCGAAGGCCATCTCGGCCAGCGCCACCGCCAGCCCTCCTTCCGAAAGGTCGTGGCAGGCGCGCACCAGACCGCGCGAGATGGACAGGCTGACGGCATTCATGAGCCTGACCGATGTGTCCGGGCGCACCTGCGGAACGTTGTTTCCGATATATCCCATTTGCGCGTAATATTCCGAAGCGCCCATTTCTTCATATGTATTGCCGGCAAGGTACAGCAGGTTGCCGGCACGTTTGAAATCCATGGTTATGGCTTTCGAAGCGTCCTCTATTACTGCCATGGCCGATATCAGCAGCGTGTGTGGAATTGAAATTCGCCGGCCTTCGTGCTCGAATTCGTTGTTCAGAGAATCTTTGCCGGAAATAAAAGGTGCGTGATAGGCCAGCGACATGTCGCTACAGGCCTGTGTCGCCCGCACCAGCGCGCCCAAGCTTTGCTCGTCTTTGACGTTACCCCAGCAGAAATTGTCCAGCAGTGCCGCCTGCTCAAGCGAACCGCCCACGGCAATCATGTTGCGCAATGCTTCATCCACTGCCGAAGCCGCCATCCAGTAGGGGTCGACGTCTCCGTAGCGGGTGTTGATTCCGTTTGAAACCACCAGCCCCTTGCGTGAATTCGCCACCGGCTTGAGTACAGCGGCATCCCCCGGCCCGTCTTCCTGGTTGCCTGTCAGCGGTTTTATGACCGAAGCGCCCTGCACTTCGGTGTCGTACTGGCGGATAACCCATTCCTTTGAGCAGACATTCCATGAGCCGAGGATTTTTAAAAGGGCGTCGTTGTACTCCCCGGGCGGAGCAGGTTTGGGCTCCAGGTATTCCGGTTTTTTCCACGAAGCATTGAGGAAGGTTTGAGGTCGTCCGCCGTGCAGGAAGCTCATCTCCATCTCGCAGACCGAGGTGTCGTTGTAGAACAGCCGCAACATGCGGTCGTCGGTGAATTCGCCGATAACGGTGGCTTCGGCGCCTTCTTCAGCAAATGTCTGTATCAGCTCGTCCACGTTCCATGGCGGCACCGCCAGCAGCATGCGTTCCTGCGATTCCGAAATCCATATCTCGGAATAGGACAGCCCCGAATATTTGAGAGGCACACGGTCGAGATAAACGCACGCGCCGGTTTCCTCTGCCATCTCTCCTACCGCGGAGGAAAGTCCGCCGCCGCCGCAGTCCGTGATGCGCACGAAGAGTTTTTTGTCGCGTGCCTTGAGCAGTCCGTCGAGTACCTTCTTTTCTACGATGGGGTTGCCTATTTGCACTGAAGTAAATGAAAGACTGGTGGAATCGCGTGTAAGCTGCTCCGAGGCGAATGTGACCCCGCGGATGCCGTCGCGTCCGGTGCGCCCGCCGACCAGCACCACCTTGTCACCGGGATTTTGCTTGCCCTGATGTGAGGCGTCTCGCGGCATCAGTCCCACCGTGCCGCAGAATACCAGTGGATTGGCCGTATATCGCTCGTCGAAGCGGATGGCGCCGTTAATGGTGGGGATGCCCAGCTGATTGCCGTAATCGGCCACGCCAGAGCGCACGCCTTTGAAAATGCGCCGTGGGTGCAGCACGCCCTGTGGCACCTGCTTGAAATCCAAATTTGGCGGACCAAAGCAGAAAACATCGGTATTGGCTATGGGTTTGGCGCCTAGGCCGGTGCCCATGACGTCTCTTACCACCCCGCCCACGCCGGTAGCCGCTCCGCCGTATGGTTCAATGGCTGACGGGTGATTGTGCGTTTCCACCTTGAAACATACCGCCCAGTCGCCGTCGAAATCGATGACGCCGGCGTTGTCCTTGAAGACCGAAAGGCACCATGGCATCGCAAGCTCTTTCGTGGCGTTCATGATGGTGCTTTTGAGCAGATTGTCGATGATTTCCCCTTCGAAATTATAAGTCGCTTTGAAGGTCTTGTGGACGCAGTGTTCGCTCCAAGTCTGCCCCAGTGTTTCTAATTCGGCGTCGCTGGGATTGCGCCCAAGCTTCGCGTAATACTCTCTGACCGCCGCCATCTCGGTGGGATTCAGGCCGTAGCCGCTCCCGATTAAGGCAAGCGCTGTTTCGTTCGCGCCCAGCACGTCGATGTGTTTGATCTCAAAGACGTGGGGGGGGCTTTTCGGGAAGGCAGCAGGGGTATGCTCTACGACATGCTGGATGATGGGATTTACCAGCAGGCGGGACTTGATGGTGTCAAGCTCGGCGGAATCCAGAGCGCCGTTTATCCTGTAGCACAGCGCCGTCTTGGCGGCAGTGATGGTATTGATACCCATGTCTTTGAGCGCCTGCATGATGGTATCTTCCACCGGGTCGATCACCCCTGGGTTGTAGGTTACGATGACGCAATGTGTGACGGAGGAGTCGCTGCACGGGGACGACGGGCAGTGGTATTCCCGTGTGACGGGGTCGGTCAGTAGTTCGCGGGCGATGCGCTCCAGTTCCGCTGGCGACAGCTCTCCTTCCAGCCAGTAGATGTCGGAAACGGCAACGGAGACATCCCTACTGTGGATGCCAAGGTCGTAAATATCATGCGCGATACCTTCCCCTCGCGGGTCGGGTTGCCCTTCTTTGAGGCAAATCTCAATGCTGTAAATCAATGGACACCTCGTTTGTCATTGCGGACGATCGAAGCGAAAGAGGAACGTGTGTAACGCGCAATGATATTAGCTTCTTTTTCTCTATGAGATGATTAAAATGCGGGCGGCGTCCTTACCAGCCTCTCCCGGACAGCAGATCCTGTGGCGGTATTTTGCCAATTTCCAGCCCCGGCATGGCTTCACCCAGATTCTTTGAAACCTCGGCAATCACGGCCGGGTCCTGGTAATGCGTGGTGGCCTTGACGATGGCCTTGGCGCGTGCCGCCGGATCTGACGATTTGAAAATTCCGGAGCCTACGAACACGCCCTCGGCGCCCAGATGCATCATCAGCGCGGCGTCGGCCGGAGTGGCGATACCGCCGGCGGCGAAATTGACCACCGGTAGCTTGCCGGTAGAGTAAACTTCAATTATGAGGTCGAGCGGCGCCTGGATTTCCTTGGCGAAGGCGGGAAGTTCGTCCTGGGTCAGCGACTGCAATTTGCGAATATCGCCCATCACGGTGCGCATATGACGCACTGCCTCGACCACGTTGCCGGTGCCGGCTTCGCCCTTGGTGCGGATCATGGACGCGCCTTCACCGATGCGGCGCAGCGCCTCGCCCAGATTGCGGCAGCCGCACACGAAGGGTACTTTGAAACCATGCTTCCACACGTGGTGGCTCTCGTCGGCGGGGGTTAGCACTTCGCTCTCGTCGATATAATCTACGCCGATGGCTTCCAGCACTCGTGCTTCCACAAAATGCCCGATGCGGCACTTGGCCATCACCGGGATAGTGACGGCTTCCATAATGTTTTCGATAACGGTCAGGTCGGCCATGCGGGCTACGCCGCCGGCGGCGCGAATATCGGAAGGCACGCGTTCCAGCGCCATCACGGAACAGGCGCCGGCATCCTCGGCAATCCTGGCCTGCTCGGCGTTCACCACGTCCATTATGACGCCGCCTTTAAGCATCTGCGCCAGTCCGGTTTTGAGTTTCCAAGTTCCTGTTTCAGCCATATGAAGCAACTCCTGAGGTAGTAGAGCCTATAATCTAGCATAAAAACCGTGGATTGTGAAATGGCGCGTAGTGCGGCGGTCGGCCGCTGGCTGAAAGTCTTCGGGTGGCGAATAAGATATAATATGCAAATGACAGAATCGCAGAACCAGCGCCGGAGCGCGGTGAATTTCCGCGTGGTTTCTGGCGCGGTGCAGTTTTTTCTGATTGCCGGGTTCTCGGTGGTCAACTTGGTTTTTGGCGCTTTGAACTTGGGTTTGGTGTTTCCCGTGGGACTGACGCTGCTGCAGTTGATCGCCGCGGTTGCCGATGGGCAGGAACTGTCGGTGCGCATTGTGCTGGGGTTGGCCAGCTTGGTGCTGCTCGGGTTCTTTCTGTTGTGCGGTTATTTCGGGCGCCGTGGCCGGGCTTGGGCGTTTTTGGCTGGCGGCGCGATTTACCTGTTGGATGCAGCCTTGGGGATGCTGGTGGGAGACTGGCTGTCCGCCCTGTTCCACGTCTTCTTTCTCTTCTACATTGTCCGCGGCCTGCTTGCCCTGCGCGGCGCGACTAAAAGTTAATTGCCGATAGCTGAAAGCCGTCTTTCTGTGTTATAATCCGGCTTGCGCCAGCGTAGCTCAGTTGGTAGAGCAGCTGTTTCGTAAACAGCAGGTCTGGAGTTCGAGCCTCCACGCTGGCTCCATCTAATCGAAATGGCAGGCGATCGTCTTGCACCATAGTTTTCAGCTCGGCGAAGGTTTCAGCCTTGATGAAAATGGGAAATCCCAACGCTACGATCTGAAAACCGCCATCGGGTACTTTTTCCACTAAAAATACGAGTTATTTATCCATGTTTACTCGCTACTGGCTGAATTCAACCTTAGCGTAGTTTTGCCTCCATCCAAAGCCCTCTGTGTTATAATCAAAACAGACATTTCTTGTTGTCCCCTAGGAGAATTTTTATGAGCCGTTTTGTCGATAAACTCAAGAATGCTTTACAGGTTGCTCCGCCCTCCATGGGCTTTTTCCGCACCATCCCGATCGCCTCAAAGCCGAAGTTGCTACTGGTGGGGGTGGTGGTGATTGACGCCGTCGAAAGTACACCTGGATTGCTGGACGGGGCTGATGCCGCCATCATTATCGCGTCCAAGCCTCCCACTGCCAAAGCGCTCAAGGTCGCGGTAAAAACCGTGGGGGATCTGCCGCTTGGGGTGTGGTGGGATAATTACTCCAACCTCAAAATCCTCGACTCAAACGGCGTGGATTTCGTCGTTTTCACTCCGGAAAAAATGCCCCTTGCTGTCGTTTCCGAGAACAAGCCGGGGCGCGTGATGAAGCTACCCCTCGATTTATCAGACAGTCTGATCCGTTCTTTGAACGACCTGCCGGTGGAGGCCTTCATCATCAATGTTGCCGGTGCGGCTCTCACATTTCATGACCTGTTGTTGCTGCGCCGTCTGGGCGACTGGATAAGCAAACCGCTGATTGCCGTGGTGCCTGTTGCTCTCGGCGCTGAAGAGATAAAGGCGTTGTGGGATGCCGGCGTCGACGCGCTGGCCGTCAATCTCGCCGTTGGAGAGCAGGAGGCATTCAAGGCGCTCAGGCAAACGTTGGCCTCTCTCGATCTCGAGACCAAACGCAAGTGGCTCAAACCGCGCGCCATCGTACCGGTGGTCGGGGTGGTGGAGCATGGCCATGACATTGAGTCTGAACCCGATGAGGAAGACGGCGGGGACGAGTAAAAGGCATGGTTTCAAACAAAAATAGTCCGCCGCGGCGGACTATTTTTGTTTGACTAATCGGAATTTTTTAGCAGGTGGGTTTGGACATCTGGTAGAACTTGCCCTCTGTGATAATGGATGGGGCAACCACTATTTCAGTCTTATGGAAGTCGGCGATAGTCGCCGCGCCGCACACGCCCATGCAGTTTTGCAGCGCCCCCACGAAGTTTTGGGTGCCGTGGGTCAGCGAGGTGGGTCCGAATAGAATCTGCTCCAACGTACCTGTGATGCCAACTTTGATGCGGGTGCCGCGTGGCAGGGCGGCGTGGGGATTGGCCATGCCCCAGTGGTAACCGTAACCGGGAGAGCCTTCGGCTTGGGCAAAAACCGAACCCAGCATCACGGCATCGGCGCCGGCGGCGATAGCCTTGCAAACGTCGCCTCCCTTGCGGAAGCCGCCGTCGGTGATAATCGGGACATAACGTCCGGATTCCTTGAAATAGTCATCGCGTGCCAGCGCGCAGTCCATGGTAGCGGTAATCTGTGGTACGCCGATACCAAGCACCTCGCGGGAGGTGCAGGCGGCGCCGGGCCCGACGCCAATCAGTACTCCGGCGACACCGGTGCGCATCAGCGAAATGCAGGCGGAATATGAAACGCAGTTACCGACTACAATGGGAATTGGCAACTGTTTGACCAACTCTTCAAATACCAGGCCATGCGCGCTTTTGGACAGGTGCTTGGCCGATGTAACGGTAGCTGCCACGACCAGAATGTCCGCGCCGGCGTCCACAATGATTTCGGCGAAGCGCTTGGTGTTCATGGGAGCTACGGACACGGCGCATACCGCGCCGCCGTCTTTTATTTCCCGGATGCGTTTGGTAATCAGATCTTCGCGGATTGGCTCCGCATAAGCCTTTTGCATCAGGGCGGTAACTTCGTTTTGCGGCGCGTCCGCAATTTGCTTCAGGATGGCGGCGGCGTCGTCGTAGCGTGTTTGGACGCCTTCAAGATTGAGCACCGCAAGCCCGCCGGCCTTGCTCATATGGATGGCAAAAGCAGGGTCGGTGACGCCGTCCATGGCGGACGCGATGATGGGAATTTGGAACGTGTTTTTGCCGATGCTGAAGCTGATGTCTGTCTGGTCCGGGTTGATGGTAACATCCCCCGGCACTATTGCGACTTCATCAAAACCATAGGTGTGGCGCAGTTCACGATAATTGGGTTCTGCCATTTGAGGGACATTCCTCCTTGACCGATAAGCATACCAAAAGGAGGAGAGTGAGTCAATGCCGTGTATCAGTCCAATAACATATTGGATTTTTGGGGGTCATACTCTGGTATATCGAGGCCGCCCATGAGAGGGGCGACCTGTCTGCCGGATGGGATTAACACAGCAGGTAACAATGGGCAGAGACGCCAACACCCCACGTTGATACAAAACTAACAACGCCCGCCTTGCTTGAATGTCAAAAGATTTGGCAGTTATGGCGCAGGTGAGTACGAATACCAATATCCATTAGAGTAGTATTCCATCTGCCAATAGACCTGACAACCTAATTCTTTTGGGCTCCAGACTCGAATATCCCAACTCTGACAGAGGTGTTGCCCTTTTCAATATTCCATGCAGATTCCACTGGTATTCCATGCGCTCTGCGCAACTCCCATTGAGAATTAAATAGGGTATCATTTGGAGTTCATTCTTCCTTAATTTCATAGTTATATCTTGGTTGTGCAAGCAGAACAAAATCTAATCTGTTAAGTTTCGTTACTGCGTTGAAAACATCCTCTTTTGCTTCTGCCCTCAATGTTACAGTCACTATTTGGCGGAAACCATCCCGATTCCATAATGGATTGCTCTCTATTTCTTCAATCGGAATCCAACCACTAATGGATTCAAATGTTTCACCCAAAGCATTGCGAATTTGCGATAATACGCTTTCTTCGGTGTCATGCACACTATTTGCATGCTTGATAATTACATCTACGATCCCTTCCGCAAAATCGTCTTCGAGCGACATTGCTTTGGCATTTTCTATAATTTCTTCATCTGTGTAAGAATGTTGCCCGTAATGTGTTTGAATAGATTTCAAATTGCCTTTTGTCAAAAGTTCGTTATCGTATGCTTCCTGCAATTCAAAAAAACTGCCATCTTTCCAAACGATTGCAACATTAGTGTTATCAAAAACAAAATCAACTCCATCAACTTGAACGGTTGTAATCGCTTCAAAGGCAGGTCTATCAAACCTTACTACTACAACGCCGTCAAAATCACCGTAAATCTTTAATATTTTAATATCCGCCAAAATTAATTCTGGTTCCCCTTGTGAGTGCAAATGCGATAGATAATCAGTTCGGATTCTTGTTTCCAGCTCGTTTGATTTTTCGTTTGATTTGCCCCAACACGCCACCATCACAACAGGAGTTAGTGTAACCAATGAGAGTAAGGCAATCAGTTTTAACTTTTTCATGTCAACATCGCCTTTGCACTGATTTGCTTCATAGTGCTTTCCCCGTAAAAACAATAAAGCAACCAGACACCCGCGCCATTGAAATAACACGGACAATACTGGTTGCTGAAGGTTCTCTGCGTTCCTGCTTCTTATTTATCATAAGAAAGCCCGCCTGCGATACCTCGCCTGTGAATATTCTGCTAATGCTTTTTCACGCTACGCACAGACAGTAACATGCCGAAAAACGGTTTGTCAACAGGTCTGTATAAGTCCAACAGGTGTTTTGTATGAGTAATGAGTTATGGATTTTGGGAACTTATAGCTCACAACTGACCGGCGCCAGCCGTACCTCAAAACCGTATTGCAATGATTAAGCCTGGTTCTCTTGATATGTATACCCATTCTCGCGGCGTCCCTCTTGAAGCGCCATCCATGTATCCCATCCTTTGTCGCGCAGCAGAGCGTTATCATGCTCCAGCACGGTGTACCCCGCAGTCACGTTAAGAAAATCGGCGAATTTGTCGCAGGGGTAATCTTCGCAAAAGGCGCACATTTCAACGCCTTTCTCTTTCGCACATATCCTGACGGCGCAACCGGGGTTGCCGCCTCCGTCGCGGCACGAGATGCACACACCGTCCTCCGTCATGCCTTTCAGAAATGACCAGAACGGCGCGCCGCCGGGGATAAAGGAAATGACATCTTCAAAGCCGGCCTTTTTCATTTCGTCGTGTAAAGCCTTCGCGGCCGGTTCTACTTTTACCTTGACTGCGCAATTACCGCAATAAAGACCGCAGTAGCAGGCAAACTTTTTGTCCATAATCAAGCTCTCCCTTCTGCCGGTTCAAAAGCTTTTTACAACAGAGTACACATTGCTTGTACAGGTGTCATAGTCAAGGAATGAACCAAACTTTTCAGCTAATTCATGGCAATCTTTTTGTTCCGATTCTACAAAAGCATTGAGATCATCCATTGTTGCAAATGTTACGGAGTCTGCCCACGTATCGCCTTCAACAAATAGCTGAAATGAAACGAAGCCTTTTTGATTAGAAACATACTCTTTGATTAATTTTTCTACTGCAAGTAAAAAGTCAGGAACAGATGCTCCTTCTTTCAGCTTGTAGGTATGGAAAGAAACGACATTAGACATTATTGTTTTTCCTTCTCCTCAATCATAAGAGTCCATTTAAGCCCGAACCGGTCTTCAAACTCCGCGTAGCACTTGTTCCAAAATGTTTCCTGTGCCGCACAGAATACCTTTCCGCCCTCTTTGAGGACTTCAAAAGCTGCTTTAACATCTTCGGCGCTGTCAAGTTCTACGCAAGCGAAAGAGCCGTTGCCGAAAGCGGCGGGCTGGTCAGGGGTTGTGTCCGCGAGATAGATGGTTTCATTGCCGATGGGAAGTATGCCGTGCATAACAAGTTCGTCAATGGCTGCATTGGGTTGATAATCATCCGTAAACGAAGCTGTGTCCTTATATTGGCAAACGCCTACCGCCTTTGTCTTGAACGCTTTCTCGTAGAGTTCTATTGCTTCCACACAATTTCCGTTGAAAACTAAATAAGGTGATGCTTTCATTTCTTTTTTCCTTTCTTATTTTATTGGGAACACGACCTGCGTCAGTAGTTCGCTTTCAGGCGTATCGGCAGGGTTGCTGATGTAGTAATCATAATAAACGCCTGTCATTTCCAGTGCGTTTTCCTTTGCGTAATCCATAAGCGCCACATATGCGACCTCGATTTCTTTATAAGCGCCTTTGTATGTTGTCGTGATCGCTTTGCCATCATAAGTCTGGCTCATATAAAACTCGCCTTGAACGGGTACTGGCTCGCTGACTGGGATGCCAAGCTCAATATCAAACTTTGAAAAATCCTCGTTGCCGTTCATGTAAGCGAGATACGGCGCCCCCGCAATCTGCTTGCCCTGCTCTGCTAAATGCTCCATTAGCTTTGCATACCCTTGGGTTGTCACATCGGCAATTTGTTCCATGCTTACCGCTGTTTTTTTCATTGCCACTGCGATTTGGGGTTTCAGATTTGTTACTGCGATGTTCATTTTTAGCCTCCACATAATTTTGAATTATACGACGTTGTTTCGGTCGTTTGAATTGATTATATCAAGGCTGAATGACAACAGTATGTCATATTTGGAAAAGGATTTTTTATTTGCTTGCTACATCTTCCTTTTAAATCGTCGCACGGCAAATGCAAACGCAAGAATCGCGGTCGCCGATGTCCAGGCGAGCGCAATCCATAGGTCATTTCCTGGAGGATGCCCAAGCATGAGAGCACGCACGGCGTTAATAATCGGCGTCATCGGCTGATATTCGGCAAACCAACGGATAGCCGTGTGCATGGTTTCGGTCGGCGCGAATCCGGAGCTGATAAACGGCAGTATAAACAGCGGAAACATCAGTCCGCTGGCGCCTTCCGGCGATTTTGCTCTTAATCCGCAAAATACCGCGAAACAGGTGATGGCGGTAACCGACAGTAAAAGCACGCCTATGATCACCAGCCAATCGACAAAACCGGCTTGCGGCCTGAATCCAACGATAAAGGCGGTGCCGATAATAACAACGGTCGTCATGACATTTCGCACAACCGAAGCTCCGGCGTGACCGATCAGCAACGCGGATTTAGCAAGCGGCATGGAACGAAAACGGTCGATGATACCCTTTGTCATGTCGGCGTTGACGTTGATGGCGGTATACTGAGTGGCTTGGGCGACTGCCTGCAGGATGATTCCCGGAAGAATATAGTCAACATAGTTATACGCGCCGACGTCCGCGATATTGCCGAACACCGCTCCGAACATGAGCATCAGAAAGATGGGCGTAATGGTAGCCTGCACTAACGCTTCCGGATTTCTAAGCGCGATTTTCATGCAGCGCTTGAACATCACTTTTGAGTCATAAAAAAAGTCTGATATTTGTTTAGCCATTTGGTTCACCATCCTGTTTTTCACCGATGAGCGTAAGGAATACTTCCTCAAGGGTCGGCATTTCCTGAGAGAGTCCGGCCACTGTTATGCCGTTCTCTCGCAGGATTTTCATAGCTTTTTCAGCGTCGGCGTCACTCGCAAAATTAAGATGTGCTCCGCGTTGTGGCAAAATGGCTTTTAGATTGCCGGGCGTACCATAGGCAATGATTCTCCCCTCATGCAAAATGGCGATATTATCGGCAAGTGACTCTGCTTCCTCCAGATATTGCGTGGTTAAAAACACTGTTGTACCGTCTCTCGCCAAATTCTTCACCAGTTCCCACATAGCAAGGCGGTTTTGCGGGTCGAGTCCAGAGGTCGGCTCGTCGAGAAAGATGACTTCGGGGCTACCCATCAGACTCATGGCAATATCAAGCTTGCGGCGCATCCCGCCTGAATATGTGGATACAGGGCGGTCGGCGGCTTCTTCCAAATCAAAAGTCACCAGCCACTCATGTATTTTATTTTTCAGATTGGGAATGCGACCCAGTTCCCCGATGATTTGTAAATTTTCGCGCCCTGTCAAGACCTCATCCACCGCCGCAAATTGCCCGGTCAGGCTGATAGCGGCACGCACGGCGTCCCCTTCGCGCTCCACGTCATAACCGCAAACAGTGGCCGTGCCGCCATCGGGACTCAGTAAGGTGGAAAGGATACGCACAACGGTGGTTTTGCCCGCTCCGTTTGAACCGAGCAGAGCGAAGATACTGCCCTTGGGGATGTCAAAACTCACATCTTTCAACACCTTAAGGGATTTGAAGGATTTTTGTAAGTTTGATACTGAAACAATAGACTCCATGTGGGAATGACTCCTTCTTCAAGAAAGTTTAAAAATATTTCCCCCAAATTTCTTTCGCGCGTGTTTTGATTATCTCGCGAATATGCTCGGGTTCAAGCACCTCGGCATAACCGCCAAACGATAAAATATAGCCGTACAACCATTCTTCTTCTGGTAATGTAGCTGTTAAATCATAACTGCCATCGTCATTTTTGCTGATACAATCACCATCGAAAGTGTCATATAAACGGTTTAAAGCCTTTTCGTCACAGCGCAGTTTTAACTCTACAAGCGGGAGGCTTGCCCCATGATTTTCGTCTTCCTGTAACTCGCGCCTTGTAAAACGCTGATTAGTTACCTGCACGTTCTTAATCCTTGAAAGGCGGAAAATACGGTGTGAATTTCTTAACAAACAGTACGCGATTAAGTACCATGTGTATGCGTTAAAGATAAGTTTAACAGGTTCAGCGGAACGGTTGCTTTTGTCGCCGTTAGTATTAACGTAATCAAAGCGAATTACCTGATTATTAATAATCGCATCCCTGATTTTGCTGAATCTGTTTTTTTCGTTGACTTTACTGCTCCAACCATCAAAATCAACCTCAATCCAGTCGTGAGCCAGGTTGTTTTTGAAGATTGAACCAAGTTTATCAATAATCGCGTCGGCTTCTGGGTAGCTTGTTGCCCCCATTGTTTTAAGCGCGAGTAGCAGCCCTTCGCTTTCGCTTTTGGAGAGCACCGCTTTGTTAAGCGTGTAGTCCTCTAAAAGAGAGATGCCGCCGTTGTTGCCTCTATTGGTATAAACGGGGACGCCGGCGGAGGAGAGCGCGTCAATGTCACGGTAAATAGTACGCGAAGAAACCCCGAAACGCTCAGCCAGTTCTTTGGCGGTGACAGTTTCGCGGTTAAGAAGTATGGTTACTATTTCAAGCAACCGGTTAATTTTCAAGAGACATCCCCAAGATGAGAGGATTTTACCCGCACATTTTCAGTAAAAGTATATATCAAGTCCACGATGATTAAAACAGGACCATGTTTAAGATGCGGTGACAACTTGTTATCAGGAACTCTCTTGAACTTGGCTAACCTGTGTTTCGCATATACTGCGCCCCATTCCTCCCGTACGCAATACAAGACAAAGGATGGGTTTTGAGTAATGTGTTCAGTCCCGCACAAGTCCACCTTGGAGGGAGCGCAGCGACCGAAGGTAATCAGTTTTCAGTGGTCAGTGGTCAGTTTTCAGTTATGAGTCCCGCACAAGTCCATCCTAGAGGGAGCGTAGCGACCGAAGGATCTGGTGGCGGGGTGCAACCATCCACCGCCCCTCCGGATGCTTCGTCATTCGCAGGCTCATTCATCCAGCATGGATTTATGACCAAGTCCATCCTAGAGGGAGCGCAGCGACCGAAGGATCTGGCGGCGGGGAGTCGTAACAATCCACCGCCCCACCGGATGCTTCGTCATTCGCAGGCTCATTCCTCCAGCATGGATTTATGACCAAGTCCATCCTGGAGGGAGTGAAGCGACCGAAGGATCTGGTGGCGGGGAGTCGTAACCATCCACCACCTCACTGGATGCTTCGTCACTCGCAGGCTCATTCCTCCAGCATGGATTTATGACCAAGTCCATCCTGGAGGGAGCGTAGCGACCGAAGGATTTGGTGGGGATGGAGTAATTATCTGCCGCCCCGCCGTGGCTGGTTGTACTCCGATAGGAGGTTAAGATATCGCGTGTTGTAATCCGTAACAGTGGCGTCGTGCTATAATATGACATAATGCCTACGCTTTATATTGTCGCGACTCCAATCGGCAACCTGGAGGATATGACATTCCGTGCCGTGCGCACACTGAAAGAGGTTGCGTTGATTGCCTCCGAGGATACACGCACCACCCGCCGCCTGTTGACTCATTTTGACATAAAGACGCCGCTTACCTCTTATTTTGAGCATAACAAGCGGACCAAGCTGGACTATTTGCTCTCCATGCTGGAGCATGGCGATGTGGCGTTGGTGTCGGAGGCAGGCATGCCTGCCATTTCTGACCCTGGTTATGAACTGGTGGTGGCGGCATACGAGCGCGGCTTTACCGTCACTCCCATCCCCGGCGCCTCGGCTTTTATTTCCGCCCTGGCCGTATCGGGGCTGCCGACGGATGCCTGCCATTATCTTGGTTATATGCCGCGCAAGGCGTCCGACAGGCGCCGCCTGCTGGGTTCTGTGGCGGCGGAGCGTGTGACGCTGGCCGTTTACGAGGCGCCGCATCGCCTGAAAAATACTCTTCATGATATAATGGAGGTGCTTGGCAATCGGCAAATAGCTGTTTGCCGTGAGCTGACTAAGCTTCATGAGGAGATCTTTCGCGGCACGGTGGAGGAAGCAATCACGCGGTTCCCCGAGGCACGCGGCGAGATTACCATGATTATCGGGGGACTGACTGAGCCGGCGGCGGTTGATGCCTCCGGTGTTGAAGTCCGGCTTGGTGAACTGAAAAAGGCCGGGGTTACGGCCAGAGAGGCCGTCGAGAGGTTGTCGTTTGAGACGGGTCTTTCGCGCCGTCAGTTGTACAGCGCGTGGCTCAAGCTTGAGTAACAAGGAGAGTTGGGAAATATGCGAAGAGGTTGTTTATCCGTGGGCACGGTGGCTTGCGACATCTGCAAGCGTCCCATTCCCTATCCTGATCGTTATCTGATGGTGGATGAGGACGCTAGTGGTGAAGAGGTAAATCAGGGCGGCAGGAGTGTTCGCTACTGCATTGATTGTGCCAAGGAAAAAGGCTATGCCCGTTACAAGGAAATCAAGGGAGAGATGATGCTTACCTTCCTGCGTGAAAGCGAGCCTGTTCCATCCACTGAAACCGCGCCTCCCGCCGCCGCAGTCGCTTCTGCCAAATCCGCTAAGACCGAGAAGCCAGCCAAACCGGCGAAGGCTTCGGCCAAGGATGAGAAGGCCTCCGTGGAAAAAACGGCCGACAAGGCCGCGGAAAAACAAAAAGCTCCGGCTAAAGCCGCCGCCAAAAAATAGATTTCCGCTGATTGCTTTGACCTTCGGGCATCCCTGTTTGAGGGGGTGCCCTTTTTTTCTGATTGGCCGGTGTGGTGGTTGCAAAACTGACAACTGATAACTGTTCACCAATTATGCTAAAATTATTCTCCGACCGGAGAATTTTATGAGTGAAAATATTTTAGTTGCCGTTGCCTGGCCTTACGCCAATAGTCGGCTACACTTGGGACATGTGGCCGGAGCATATCTTCCCGCTGACATCTTTGCCCGTTATCACCGGCTTAAGGGAGACCATGTCATCATGGTCTCCGGCTCGGACATGCATGGCACGCCGGTCACCATACGAGCCGAAGCAGAGGGCAAAACCCCATTGGAAGTGGCTGATCATTATCACCGGCTGTTCCTTGAAGACTTCGAAAAGCTTGGCATTGCTTGGGATCTGTTCACTACCACCCATACCAAAAACCATGAACAGGTGTCTCAGGACATTTTTGTGCGACTGCTTGAAAAGGGCTATATCTATAAAAAGAGCGTTTCCCAGCCGTGGTGCGAGAAGTGCCGGCGCTTCCTGCCGGATCGCTATGTGGAGGGGACGTGTCCGCTGTGCAAATCCTCCGGGGCGCGCGGCGACCAGTGTGAAGCCTGCGGCAAGCCGATGAACCCGGCGGAATTGACGGACGCTCACTGCCGCACCTGCGGCACTCCGCCGGTTTATAAAGATTCCGAACATTTTTTCCTGAAGCTAGAGGCCTTTGAAAAGCCGCTGCTGGATTGGATAAAGGACAAGGCCTGGTGGCGCACCAATGTGCAAAACTTCACTACGCGCTATCTTGAGGAGGGACTGCACGACCGCGCCATCACCCGCGACATTGAATGGGGCGTTCCGCTACCGCTGGAAGGATATTCTGGCAAGCGCATTTACGTCTGGTTCGAGGCTGTCATCGGCTATCTCTCCGCCAGCATGGAATGGGCGCGGTGCTCCGGTAATCCAGAGGCGTGGAAACACTTCTGGGATGGAGAGGCCAAAGGCTATTATTTCATCGGCAAGGACAATATTCCTTTTCACACCATCATCTGGCCGGCGATGCTGATGGGCTATGGCGGCCTTAATCTGCCTTATGACGTGCCGGCAAACGAGTTTCTGACCATCGAGTCGCAGAAATTTTCCAAGAGCCGCAATCTGGCGGTGTGGGCGCACGATTACCTTTCGCGCTATGCCGCCGACCCGTTGCGCTATCTGCTTTCAATCAACATGCCGGAGACGTCAGACACGGATTTCTCGTGGCGCGAGTTCGTGCGGCGCAATAATGACGAACTGGTTGCCACCTACGGCAATCTCGTCCAACGGGTGCTGACGTTTACCTGGCGCAACTTTGACGGTGCGGTTCCGCCCTCCGGCGAGTTGGATCAGGCGAGCGTGGAGCTACTGGATAAGGCGAGGGATACTCTGGACATGGTGGACAAGCTGCTGTATCGTTGCCGCTTCAGGGACGCGATCAAGTCCGCCATGGCGCTGGCGCAGGA
Organism: Dehalococcoidia bacterium; assembly: GCA_009779255.1. Classification (GTDB taxonomy): domain Bacteria; phylum Chloroflexota; class Dehalococcoidia; order Dehalococcoidales; family UBA1222; genus WREQ01. The sequence goes on along the minus strand of WREQ01000008.1, from coordinate 27,738 downwards.
GGCTAATAAATATCTCGATGACAAGGCGCCGTGGAAGGCTATCAAAACCGATCGCGCCGCCGCTGCCACCTCATTGTACGCGGCTATTGCCGTGATTACAGCACTCAAGACGGTGCTGTCCCCTTTCATGCCCTCCAGCTCTCAGAAAGTGCATGAATATCTCGGTCTGGCGGGTAAAGTCGAGGATGGCGGCTGGAGGCTTGATTTGCCAGAGGCCGGACGCAGGCTGATGGAGCCGCAGGTGCTGTTCACCAAGCTGGACGAGAGTGTTATCGAAGAAGAAACCGCCCGTATGGGGTTGGGAAAATAGGGGTGGACTCTGTCCCATCAGGGCAATGGGGATTCAGAGCGCGTCTTGTTGAGTCGTTGTTCGAGGTGATAAAAATTGGATTTAGCTGAAGCTTATGCTCTTGTACAGCCGGGTCTGACTGGTGTCGAGAAAGCTTTCGAGGAAATCATTGATGGGCAGGATGGTTTTCCCGAGATGCAGAAAATGTTGCGGCAGGTGTTAGTGGGCGGCAAAGTGGTGCGTCCCACACTCACACTGCTGGCCGGCTCGTTTTATGATTATGACCTCAATGCTCTGCAGCCGATGGCTGTTTCCACCGAACTGATGCACATTGCCACTCTGGTGCATGACGACGCCATTGATTCAGCCGATCTCCGGCGCGGTCGGGCTACCATCAATTCTGCATGGGGGCTTGATCTGGCTATTCTGACTGGCGATTTCCTGTTCGCCCGTGCCGGTGAGATGGCGGCGCGCACCGGCGTTCTGCATGTGGTGATGCTTTTCACTCAGACGCTGGCCGTCATTGCGCGCGGCGAGGTGCGCCAGGCGCTGGCCTCTTTCAGGTTGGACCAGACCTACGAGCAGTACATCGAGCGCGTGGCCGCCAAGACGGCGGCTCTTTTTACATTGGCTACCGACAGCGGCGCCATTCTGAGTCGTGCTCCGGAAGAGGCAGTGCAGATACTGCATCGCTACGGGTACAATCTGGGGATTGCTTTCCAGATTGTGGATGACATCCTGGACTTTGTCGGCGCCGCCAGTGAAGTGGGCAAACCAGTCGGCGCAGATCTAGCGCAGGGTACTGTAACCCTGCCGGCGCAGAAGCTTTTGCAGCGCTATCCCGACAACAATCCCCTGCTGGCGATTGCGCGCAAGGAAAATCTGGCGGAAAACATCGCTAAAACCGTTGAGATGGTGCGCTCATCCGGCATTATTGATGAGTGTTATGAACTGGCCGACGACTTCTGCCGGCTGGCCTGCTCCGAACTCGACCAACTGCCGCAAAAGCCAGCGAAAGAGGCGTTAATCGCGCTGGCGGATTACGTTATCAAGCGCCGGAAGTAGGAAATAACGTCGGAAACGGCTCTTTACCTGCTTGGGTTAAATTGTCCATGTTTTGGATTGCCACCATTTTGATGCACTAGGCTATCAATATACTACTGGGTGCTGTTTCGCTTCTGTCACCATGTGCGTCCTGATAGCGTTTTATATCGACTTTACTCATGCGTGGATAGCCTCCTTAGTGCTCGTGATTTGCCATATTGGTTTATCTACACGAAAATTGCATCAAACGGCCTGGAAAGTAAGTTACTGCATTTTGAATAGAATTATGGTATAATCCCTATGCGTAGCGGTTTTACGCGCTAGCAAACAGACAACCGAACCAAGCGAAGTCTTACATTTTTTACAAAGGGAAAAGTGCCATGGCTTTTGACAATAATGTCTTTTTATTCCAAATTCTTGTGCTAGCAGTTATAGGGGTTGGTTTATCTGTTTTACTGCTGATAGTGTTACAAAAAGCAAATAAAAAAATCAGTTTGAGACTACGCAGTTATGCGGTAGGCTTTGGGGTTTGTGTAACAATCAATATTTTTATCCTTGTTATATCTTTTGGGTTTTTAGGTATTCCTGCCTATATCGTATTGTGTGGGCCACTCATGATTTTTGGCTTTATGCTAACTAAAAAACTGATAAAAGATACAAAACTAAGCAACCCATTTGTCAATTTCATACTCAAATCCATCGCCACTGTTTTGATTTGGTTTATGGCGTTTTTCCCGTTCTCATTAATCGGTGTAATAGCAATAGCCAATCTGCCGGCAGAAACCGCTAAAAAACAAGAAATATTACAGTTACAAGAGGAAATATTAAATTATGATACCTATGCTGACCTAACGCCATTTGGGTTGGGGATTTATAAGCTGCAGAATAATGGCGACAGAAATCTATGGGATATTACAAAACCACAAAAGACTGTTATTAATATTGATGGCGTTGATATGGTTTATGAGAACCATATCAATCGTAGGGATGATGACACATGGGATAATGCTTGGGGCAATTCCAACGAAGGCAAAGACGTGGTATATGATGTAATTTTTTACGAAGATACATACATTATTATTGCACCTTTATGGGAGCAACCAGGTAGGATGTATTATTGGGGATATATATATTTGTGCAAAGAAATCAACGAAAAAGCGGATTTGTTTGGTATAGGTATTCTTGACACGGAAGTGGTAGAAAAATTACAGGAACTGCCTGGAGAAAAAGTTTCCAGAAAAGAGCTTGCAGAAAAATTAGGTAAGACTTTTTAGTAAATACGCAAAAATAACCAATGCGTACAGTTCGGGTTGTAATCTGAGCCACATTGACAAAAGCTATTCCAATCACGTTACGATAGCACACAGTTGCCGTTACAGGCAGGCAACTGGCACAACGAAGAGCCGTTTTCGCATCATGCCGGCGACTGATTAGGCCGGGGGTTGTCGAGATATTCACCAAGTGGGTTTTTGTGCGCCCGTGGTTTAGCCTTGCCCTTATCCTCTTCTGGAGTGGCTGCAGGAGGCTTGGCGGTGGCTGGTGTTGCAGACTGAGGCGCCTCGTCGGGCGGTGTGTTGAAAACTGCGTCCAGATCCGGTCCTTCCAAGGTTTCTTTTTCCAGCAGCGTTTTGGCCAGCTGCTCCAGCTTGGCGCGGTTATCGGTGAGCAGTTTCAGTGCGGTGTCGTGCGCCGTTTGTATTATGCGGTTGACCTCGGCGTCAATTTCATCGGCCATCTTGTCGCCATAGTCTCGCTGTTCGGTAATTTCGCGCCCCAGGAATACCATCTCCTCCTTTTGTCCGAAGGTGCGTGGTCCCAGCGTCTTGCTCATGCCGTAGTTGGTGATCATGCGGCGCGCCATGTCAGTGGCTTCTTTGATGTCCTGCGATGCGCCGGTGGACATCTCATCGAAAGTCAGCTCCTCTGCTACGCGTCCTCCTAGCGCCATGGCCAGGGTATCTTCAATATAGGAGCGGGTGTAGTACAGCCGGTCTTCGGCCAGCGGCTTGGTGTAGCCGCCCGCCATGCCGCGCGGGATGATGGTCACCTTGCGGATAGGCTCCAGGTTCTTCGAAAGATGCCCCACCAGTGCGTGTCCGGCCTCATGGTAAGCGGTAAGCTCCTTCTCTTTGGTGGTCATGCGGCGGCTCTTGCGTTCAGGTCCCATCAGCACGCGGTCGATACTTTCCTCAAGCTCGTTCATTTCGATAGTATTCTTGTTGCGCCGTGCTGAGAGAATGGCTGCCTCGTTCACCAAATTGGAGAGGTCAGCACCGGAAAAACCCGCCGTGAGTCGAGCGATGACTTCAAAATCAACCTCTGGTGCGATTGGCTTGCCGCGGGTATGCACTTTCAGAATGGCGACGCGACCTTGGATATCGGGGCGGTCCAGCAGCACGCGGCGGTCAAAGCGGCCGGGCCGCAGCAGCGCTGAGTCGAGAATATCAGGGCGGTTGGTGGCGGCCATCACGATTACGGAGGTGTTGGTGTCGAAGCCGTCCATTTCCACCAGTATCTGGTTGAGCGTCTGCTCGCGTTCGTCGTGGCCGCCGCCCAGACCAGCGCCGCGCTGACGTCCGACGGCGTCAATCTCGTCAATGAAGATGATGCATGGGGCGTTGCGCTTGGCTTGGTCGAAGAGGTCGCGTACGCGTGAGGCGCCCACGCCCACGAACATTTCCACGAATTCGGAGCCGGAAATGGAGAAGAACGGCACGCCGGCCTCGCCGGCCACAGCCCTAGCCAGCAGCGTCTTGCCGGTACCTGGCGGGCCAATCAGCAACACGCCTTTGGGAATACGTGCCCCAAGTGCATGGAATTTCTCGCGCGATTTCAGGAATTCCACAACCTCGCGCATGTCCTGTTTTGACTCCTCGACGCCAGCCACGTCATCAAAAGTGACGGTGGGCTTGTCCGCATTGAACAGGCGCGCGCGCGAGCGGCCGAAGCTGATAGCCTGATTGTTGGTGCCGCGGGCTTGGTTGAAGATGAACAGGAAGAAGATTCCTAACAGAGTAAAAGGCACAATGTAAAGCAAAATACTGCCCCAGTCGATGCCGGAAGGTGGGATTACTTCCACTTCGACACCATCAAGGGCGAGTCCGCTGATGTCGAAAATAGTGGAGCCGTTCTCCTTGCTGGTGACATATGTTTTGCCGTCCGTGCCGGTAATGGTCAGGGTGTCGCCTTTGATTTCAATGCGGGTTATGGTGCCGTTCTGCGACATAGTCACCAGTTCCGAGATGGCGATTTTCTCTGGCTTTGTACCGGTGCTGGGCAGTACCACTGTAAAAAAGGTTACCGCAGCCATAACGATAATCAGGTAGATGAGGATGCTGCGTTTCCAGTTAATTTTCATGGAAAGCTCCTAAGTAGTCTCTTGTTAAGTATAACATAAAGCTACGCTTTGCAGGGCGGAAGAGCTTCGTTTCCTCTTGCATCATTGTCTGCTGTTTGTTATCTGTTCCCGCAGAGGCTGGAATGGCAGAAGGAGACAATTGGACGAAACGGCCAGTACGTTGAAACTGGCGCTGCCGCAAGTTGAGCGACCGGCTTGTCCCGATACCATGCCGTTTTGCTTTCTCGCCGCCTTAATATTACTCTATTACTATATGGGTAGCCCTGAGCTTTTGAACGGCGCGGTTTTAATTGTTTTTCTGGTGGGACTGGGATTCTTTGCCGGTGCCTACGGCACGCTGGTTGGCATTGGCGGGGCGGTGGTACTGACGCCCATCCTGCTGCTGATTTATCCCGGCGCTGACCCGAGGGTGCTTACCAGTATTACCATGGCGGTGGTTTTTATCAATGCTCTGTCTGGAACGGCGGCTTACATGCGGCTACGTCGCATCGATTACCGTAGCGGCTTCCTGTTTGCCATAGCGACGGTGCCGGGCACGGTGCTGGGGGTGTGGGTGCTTGGGCATATACCGCAGAAGACCTTTGAATCCATTTTCGGCGCCGCGCTACTGATGTTCTCTGTGCTGATCTGGACAAAACCGCGGCGGACGGTATCGTTTGCATCAGGCAGGGGTGCGCCGGTTGCGATCACCGATCGTCATGGCGAAATCTTCTCATATTCTGTAAACCGGCCGCTGGGGGTTGCTCTCAGCTTCGCTACCGGCTTCATCGCTGGGCTGCTGGGCATTGGCGGTGGCATCATTCATATGCCGGCACTGATATATCTGCTGGGTTTCCCTGCTCATGTCGCCACCGCTACCTCTCACTTCATCCTGGTATTCACCGGCCTTACCGGTACACTGACCCACGCCGTCTCCGGCGCTTACGCGCAGGTATGGACGATATTGCTTCCGATAGCGGCGGGCGTTATTCCCGGAGCGCAACTGGGCGCATGGCTATCGCGCCGCGTCAAAGGTCCACTGCTGATGAGGTTGCTGGCGCTGGCGCTGGCCATGGCGGGGGCGCGCATGCTGGTTCTGGGGATAATCGGTTAGAGTTTCAGGTAGCTTTCCTTGAGCAGTAGGGCGTCTTCCTGCTGGGTGGGGCTTTCGCAGATGACCATGCCGCCGCAGCTCTCGTCCTTCAGCGCTTGGAGCAGCTCTTCGTATTTCAAGTCGGACTCGCGCAAGCTGAGATGTTTTTTCTCGCCGCCTTTGCCGTATTCAATTCCGGAAATGTGGATATGCATGTCAGCAATGGCGGCGTCTCCCAATTTCTTGCGTACTTCCCTGATAAGTCCGCAGAATTCGGCGTAGGAGTTGTTGCCGCCGGAATAGGCGTGCCAGTGGGCGAAGTCGATGCAGGGAGCTACCCGCGGCAGTTCCTGCGATAGCCGCAACAGCTCATCGAGGTTGCCGAACTGGGTCGGTTTGCCGGAGATTTCTGGGCGCAGCGTGATGGGATTCAAATCCTCATCCAGCTTTTCCAGCACCTCGCCGAGGGCAGTCCGGATGGCCTGATAGGCTGTTTCGGAGTCGTCGCCGAGATAGAATCCGGGGTGGAAGACGATACTACCGGCTCCACAGAGATGAGCTGTTTTCGCTGCTTTGTGCAGAATCCCCTTGCTGGCATGCAGTTTGGGGCGCTGGTGGGCATTGAAATTGATGTAATACGGCGCATGCACCGAGAGTCTGACATGGTTGTTTTTAGAGATGCCTGATACGGCTTTTGCGTGGGCTTCGTCGAGATAAACCCCTTGCACGAACTCAATTTCCATGCAGTCCAGCCCCAGAGCCGCTATACGGCGGATGCCTTCGCCAGTATCTCTTGGCCAGGTGCTATCGGGTATGCCGGCGGTGCCGAAAAGCAGTGTCATTTATATGAAGTATATCAGTAGGGAGGCAAAAGAGGGAAACGACTCTCTGCTGCAAGACGAGTGATGGGGGGTGGAGGGAAGACAGATTCAAGAGGAGATAGATTCCAATTCTTCGGGCGTTAGGTTCACTTCACCGAAATGCGTGGTAACGTACCGATCAACGAAATTAAAGAAGATTTCTACCTGCTATGTCGTTTAAATACTGCCCTTGCGGGCACACTCATGCGCATGGATTTTTTCAACAAACTCATTCAGCATAACCGAATGCTCGCTGTCGTGGAAGTGGCGTAAATCCATGTTGGATAGTCGCAAAGCATCCGGAGGTGGTGGGGAGGTGTAACAATCGTCCCAGATCCTTAGTCTCGCTGAGGCGAGCCTCCAGTATGGATTTGTATGGGGCTGTGCTCGATATTCACGCCCTACAACTCGGAATCTGGTAGAAATTTGTGGGGAGGGGGAGGGGGGCGCCGGAATGACATGGGGAGAGGGGAGGAAGCCAGAAGCTAATATCTGGTTGCTATCCGCGGCTGTAACAACAACAATGTGCCGTGGTATAATTCAGGCGGACGGAGTGGAAGATTTGTCAAATAACTCACTGGATACAGCCCGCGACATTGCGGAAATCGCCAGCGACAAGCTGGCCGGCGACATTACACTGCTGGACATCAGCGGCGTATGCGATTTCGCCGATTACTTCGTCATCGTCAGCGGCGATTCGCCGCGCCAGCTTACCGCTATCGCAGATGAAATCGTGCAACATCTCAAAAAATCAGATGTTCAGCCACTGCGCCGCGAAGGTTCAGCCGGTTCTGGCTGGATGCTTATTGATTACGGCGACATTATCGTACACGTCTTCTCCCCGCGTGAGCGTGAATACTACAATCTGGAGCAGATGTGGAGCGCCGCCAAGCAGGTGATGAGGATAGCCTAAACCTTTGCGTCGGCACTGCCGTTATAATCAGCACGCGGCGGTCTCCTGACCCATGACCGGAAACCGATGCATCCTGACCGAGTACCCTGTGTCCTCCCCCCGTGTATCGTTCCTACTTGCGGGCGTAGTTTTGCAGTTCAATACCGCTGAAGTAGAGTTTGATTTCCTGAGCCGCAGTCTCAGGACCGTCAGAGCCATGCACGGCGTTGCGCTCAATGTCCGTCCCGAAATCTTTCCTGATAGTGCCGGTGTCGGCCTTTTCAGGATTGGTGGCGCCCATTACCTTGCGGATGGTATTAATGGCGTCTTCTCCCTCGAAGACGGCGGCCATGATTGGTCCGGAGGTGATGTAGTTGATTAGCCCCGGGAAAAACGGCTTTTCGCTGTGTACGGAGTAGTGCTGCTCCGCATTTTCGCGGCTGAGCTTGAGCATCTTGAGCGCTATCAGCTTCATGCCGGCCTCTTCAATCCTGCCGATGATGGCGCCGCTGAAGCCTCGCTCCACGGCGTCGGGCTTTACCAGTACTAGTGAACGTTCCATTCAGATTCCTCCGTGATTAAATACCGGATATCCGGATAGTTTTGCCGTGATAGTATCTCAGCTTCGTGCCAGTTTTTCAATATCTCCGGCTACCAGCTCGGAAAGCGATTTTACCACTATATCCGCCGATTCAAGACTCTTTCGCGGGTGGCTGGCGGCTACTCCCACGACACGCATGCCGGCAGCTTTGGCTGCCGCCACGCCGCCCACTGCGTCTTCAATAACCACGCAGTTTTTCTGTGTCGCGCCTAGTTTACGTGCGGCGGTGAGAAAAATCTCAGGGTCGGGTTTGCCATTTTTTACCTCATCTCCGCTGACGATAGCGCCAAAAAGCATGCTTATATCCAGCATGTCAAGAAAGGTTTCGATGCTGCGCTGGGGTGCGGATGAAGCTACCGCCATGGGCGCACCCTGCTCGTGGAGCGCTTTAAGCAATTCAACTGCCCCCGGCATGGCTTTGACGCCGTCACGCTTTATGGCATCGCGGAAAAGCAGTGTTTTTTCGCTGCTGATGGCATCGACTGTTTCCCCACAGGTTTCCGCCCCCATAATGTCGCGGATTATGGTATCGTTTCGCAAGCCAAAGCCCCGTTTGAAATCTTCCGGCGTGAAAACGATGCCACGTTTCGCAAAGATCTGTTTCCAGGCGGCGTAATGCTGGTCGGCGGTGTCCACGATGGTGCCGTCCATATCCCAAATGATGTAGAAATCCGGGCGGCGTTGTCCCTCGCCTGCAGCTTTTGATTTGGGTTGGCTGATATTGGGGCGGCGCAGATAAATTGGCTGGAGTGCGGCCACATCATCAGTATCGTCTGCTTCCAACCGCTTCGCGCCGAGTTCGGCAAGGAATGCCGGGCGTCTCGACATTTCCTTCGCAGATGGGATGACGGCCATGTCCCTCAGTGTTGCGCGAATTTCATCGAGCATGGTCGGCAGTGGCTCTCCGCAGAAGATGGTGCGGTCTTCAGTCCGTACACATAATTCCTGCACCGTAGTCAGGCTCTCTGGGACGAGACGAAGCCACGCCGTTTCCCGCAATTGGTAGACGGCATGTGCGATTTCACCTCTGCCGGCGTCCAAGATGGCGCAGACGGGAAGCCCCGCTGCGGCGTGCTGCCATGCCGCCGCTTCGAGTGTGGAAACTCCCACGATGGGTACATTCAGGCCGAAGGCCAGCCCTTTGGCCGTTCCAAGCCCAACTCGCAGCCCGTTGAAGCTGCCCGGCCCGCGCGCTGCAATCACACCTTTAATATCCGTGACGACCCGGTTCGTTCGCACAAGCAGTTCGGTGAGGCGCGGCAAAAGCTCAACGGTGTGGTTTTTGCCACATTTCCATGACTGCTCGGCCAGCAGGCTGCCGTTCTCATGAAGTGCTAGGCCGGCACAGTCGCCGGTGGTGTCTATAGCAAGATACATTTAGTCTTTATCCCTGTTCCCGGCGCCGCGTCCGGAGGCGATTTTTGTCATCATGGTGGAGTACCGGTTTCCGGATGCGGAAATCTCGATGATTCGCTGATCGTTTCCGGCATAGTCAAGGCTGATTGACAGGTGTTCCTCTGGCATCAGCACGGAGCCTTTTTCCGCCCACTCAATAACGCACAGCCCCTGTCCGAATATGTAATCGTCCAGCCCCAGTTCATTGATTTCCGCTCCTTCCAGCCGGTAGAGGTCCATATGGTACAGCGGCAGGCGTCCGGCGAACTCGCGCATCAGCACGAAGGATGGGCTGGAAGTTCCCTCGCTCACACCCAGCCCCAGCGCGATGCCCTGTGTCAGGCAGGTCTTGCCCGCCCCCAGAGGCCCGTTTAGCAAGACGATGTCGCCTGCCTGCGCCACTGCTCCGATGATGTGTCCAAGTCGCTGCGTGTCTTCGGGGCTGCGGCTGACCAATCGGACGGGTGGCTGGGTGGCAACCGGGTTTTCAAAATTAGTCATTGTCTGGATTATAACATGGGAAGGGGGTTGGACGTGATGATCTTGTTTTTGTTGAATGGACGGATGCCACCGGCGGTTTTCGTCCGGGCCACGGACGATATCTCCGTCCATGTCGGTGATTACTGCTTTGAGTTGTCCTGTCACATCACGAAACAGGCCGCAATCCAATGTCAGCGCGTTCTGGAATCCGGTGAAGCCATGATTTCAAAGAATATTTCTGGTGATAAGGCTTTTCCCTATTCCAATTATTTGACGATAATGCTACAATTAATGTATACAAGGGGGATTTGCCTCGGTGTGGCGCGTCCCCCGGTTGTTGTTTGGTTGTACTCGAATCAGGGGATTCGGGGAGGATATAGGTGTTTCATTATTCAGGGGAATTTGTGTTCAAGGCGCCGCCTTCTATCGCGCGGGCGCGCCGTGTGCTGATAAAGCCGACCGCCGGGTTATCGTCCCCGTATCCGGTCACTACCAGCCGCGAAATGATGGAATCGCTCATCAGTGGCATTCGCCAGATAAGTGATGCTGATATCCTGATTATGGACGGCACGCCTTCCGGCGCGCCGATGGCGCCGGTGTATCGGTCGCTGGGCTATGACTTTCCACGTGTGCTGACGCTGGACGTGCGCGATATTACACTGGTGGAGGTGGAAAACCCGCTACTCAAGCCTCTGGCAATGGCCACTTTTATGGTGCCCAACGTGATTCTGTCCAGCGATTATCTTATCAGCGTCACTCCAGCCAAGGCTGTCGGCGGTGCGGGGCGGCTTTCCATCGCCAATCTGCTGGGACTGATGCCGTCGCTTCGTTATGGCACTGGCACCAGAGGTGGGTGGGAGGAACTGTATGATCTTGGCATCGACAAGGTGCTGGCAGACCTGTATTACACCATTCCTTTTGACCTTGGCATTATTGAAGCCACCGACCGCTTTGTCGGCAAGAACGACTTGGTCAACGGCGAGCGTGCGCCGGTGGGCAAGATATTCATTGGCGAGCCCTATCGGACCGACATTGAGGCGGCGCAGTCCCTTGGTTTCAAGCTGGATTACATAAAGCTGATTGACGAGGCCAGGGTCGACCTGGAAGTGTAGAGGGGCATCCTGCGCTTAGCCCTGCTTGAGATGACGGCCTCTGTCTGCTTGTCCTTCAGCCTCTCTTGATATTGTCAACGAAAAAGCCCCCGCTTACGGGGGCTTTTGGTCGATATGAGTGGTAGCGCATAGGGGATTCGAACCCCTGATCTCATCCTTGAGAGGGATGTGTCCTAGGCCTCTAGACGAATGCGCCACGCAGACTCCAATTATCGCCTGAAAAGTGTCTTTGTGTCAACTTTTTGTGGCATTCAGGCGATTGGTGACGCTTGACCTCGCCTTTGCTTCATTAAGTATCTGCGTGGCGGTCAGGTATCCCGCCGGCCACCCGCATAATTAGAATTTGCATAGTTGATGTGTCACTACCGCAGTGGCTCAGGATACTGCTCAATAAAACCAACCCCGCCAAGTTTGCCTATGTTGTACACATCATTTTTAGTAATGAGTCCCAGATCATAGGCTCTACCCAGCCCATAGAACTCAGAGTCTTTATATACCGTCAAAGATTGGCCTGATGGAAGAACAATAGCATATCCTGCGGCCTCTTGGCTATACATATCGGCAGGGAAAAGCATTCCAAGTCCTACATACAACACTTCGCAGCCACTGTAATTTCCAAAATAGTACACAACCCAAATATCTTCCGGGTTTCCGCCACTAAGCCTATATGATTCACGCAGCTTCAGCTCAATTTCAGAGTCAAGAACAGGCTTAACATCAATTGGTGAAGGCATATGAATCAAATCGGCCTTGTCAATTGTATTGGACTGCTCAATGTTATTTATGATATCCGTATGGCCACCAACTATGTTTTGGCAAGATGCCAACAAAGGGAAGAGCACAACAGAAGCAATTAGTATAGAAATATTCTTTTTCAACTTGTCCACACTCCTAACTTATTTTCTGGGAGTTGCCACGACTCCCAGAAAATAACATTACTAGCCGACAATCAAGCTTACCACGACTACCACATCAGGTAAAACCTCAGGCTTGTGACAGGACTGATCCGTTGTGTAGGATAAACTTCAATGTAGTAATCCCCATCATCCGTGATGTAGTGGTTAAGAAACTTCACGTTATCACGTGTAGAAGTTGTGGTAGCAACGATATTGCCGTAAGAGTCTTTAAGGCGAATATCCAAGTTATTTATGTTGGAGTAACCAGTGATATTGCCAGTATGCCCCTTTTCAAATACTATCATTACCTCCGCTACTTGACCCCAATAGTAATAACCGATTGAATAAGTCAAAGGAGCAGATAAGATTGTGCCACCCTGACCTCTGTTAAAAGACCATATAGCACCGCCTGCGCTTACAAACTTATTGGCACCTGTGCGAAATGCTAACACTGCTTTGTAGTATGTTGGATTCAGCCTTCAACCCACTAAAGACCCCTGCATCATTTGAGCAACACGGACAATGCTGGTTGTTGAAGGTTTTCTATCCCTGCTTCTTGTTCATAAATGAACCAGCCTGACTACGATACATCGCTTGGGAATATTCTCTAAGGTTCGTTCATCTTATAGATAGATTGCCTTATGAAAAGCCTGAGTCAAACATTTTGTATGATTTCAGATGATTAGTGACACAGGGCGTCTTGCTCCCATGAGTTTGGTAATAACCAAATCGTTTGTCGCTGTTCCGACTTTTTGGGGTAATTCCAAAAGGAAGCCTTACCAGACAGGATTCAATCCCTGCCAAATTAACATCAATAGAGCGGTTCTCATGTGCTATAATTCAGACATGCCTGAAGCCCGCAAGCCTCTTTTGCTTCTGATAGATGGTAACAACCTGGTTCACCGCGCTTTCCATGCCCTCCCTCCCCTCTCCGTGCGCCGCACCGGCGAGATGGTCAACGCGGTTTACGGGTTTACCTCTATGCTGCTCAAGGTCATCTCAGACGTCAAGCCCACCCATTGCGCCGTTGCCTTCGATAAAAAAGGGCCGACATTCCGCCACGATATGAGCGTGGATTACAAGGCCACCCGTCCTCCTACTCCCGATGACCTTGTAGGGCAAATATCCCGTACACGCGAACTGGTCAGGGACTTCAATATCCCGATTTATGAGCTTGACAAGTACGAGGCCGATGATGTTTTGGGGGCGCTGGCGCGTCAGGCCTCCGAAAAAAACATTGAAACGGTGATTCTCACTGGAGACGCCGACGCTATGCAGTTGGTGGATGGCATGGTCAGGGTGCTGTACCCGCGTACCATGGGCGAGGCAGTGCTGATGGACGCTACCGCTGTCGAGGAGAAATACGGCGTGCCGTCGCACCTGATAGCCGATTACAAGGCGCTCAAAGGCGATACATCGGACAATATCACCGGCGTCAAGGGGATAGGCGAGAAAACCGCCGTCAGCCTCATCCGGCAGTTCGGCGGAATTGACGACATCTACAACCATCTGGCGGAGATTTCTTCGCCGCGCATTCAGGCCATCCTGCGTGAAGGCGAATCGGACGCGCGCCGGTCCAAAACGCTGGCCACCATCGCGGTGAACGCGCCGGTGTCGCTTGACCTGAAAACCGCCGAAGTGGACAATTTTGATCGTGCAAAGGTAGTGGCGCTGTTCCGCGAGCTTGAATTTTTCAAGCTGATAGAGCGCCTGCCCGGACCACCCGCCAAGGTGGGCGTGCAGGGGATGCTTTTTGCGGAGGGGGCTACCGGCTCGTCCCGCCAGGAGACGCCGAAGAACTACTCCGTCGTTACCAGCGCGGAGCAGCTTATCGCGCTTGCGAGGAGGCTTAAAGCGGCGGGACAGTTCGTTTTTGAAGTTATCGTCGGAGATGCCGATCCCATGACGGCGCAGTTGGTCGGGTTGGCGTTATGCCCGGCGGAAGGCGAGGCGTATTACATCCCGCTTGCGCATGTCGGACTGGAGGCGGGGCCGCAGCTCACACCGGACGAGGTGATGGCTGCCCTTTCTCCTGTATTTGCGGATGGCGGAATCGCCAAGTCGGCGCATAACGCCAATTTCGCCGCTACCATGCTGGCCGGGAACGGCCTCGACGTGAGCGGGCTGTTTTACGACACCATGATTGCCGCTCATCTGCTGGGGGAGCAGGCGTTGGAACTCAAAAGCCTAGCGTTAGGACATTTAGGGCTGGATCTTCCTGTACTCTCCACCGGCCACGGAGCGAAACAAATAACGGCTGCCATGCTTGCTGTGCGGGAGGTTGCCGATTATGCCTGTGCTGCCGCTGATGCTGTTATCCGGCTGACGCCTGCTCTGACATCATCGTTGGAAAAGGAGAAGTTGAAGGCACTTTTTCACGATTTGGAGATGCCGCTGGTTCCTGTGCTGGTGCGTATGCAGCGCGCTGGCGTGCTGCTGGACAAGGCGCTGCTGTCGGATATGTCGCGCCGCTTGGGGGAGCAGCTGACCGCTATCGAGAGCGAGATTTACAAAATCGCCGGCATGAAGTTCAATGTCAACTCCCCGAAGCAGCTCGGCGAGGTGCTTTTCGGGAAACTCAATCTTCCATGCGAGCATAAAAAACGCGGGACATGGTCTACGGAGGCGTCCGTTCTCGAATCTCTGCGTCAGGGGTATCCCGTCGCGGGTCATGTCCTTGAATACCGGCAGCTTTCAAAACTCAAGGGCACCTATGTGGACGCCTTGCCCGGATTGGTCAACCCGCGCACCGGCCGCGTGCATACCAGATTCAACCAGACGCGCACCGCCACTGGCCGGCTCTCCTCCTCGGATCCCAATCTGCAAAATATCCCGGTGAGGGGCGAGCAGGGGCGTGAAATCCGCCGTGCCTTCATCGCCTCGCCTGGCTGCGTGTTGCTCTCCTGCGACTATTCTCAGATAGACCTGCGGGTGCTGGCGCATCTGTCAGAAGATCCCCTGCTGATGGCCACTTTCGAACGGGATGAGGATGTACATACCGCTACCGCCGCTCAGCTTTTTGGGGTGGCGCCGTCCGCCGTCACTTCGGATATGCGCCGTCTGGCCAAGGTGGTCAATTTCGGTGTGATTTACGGCATGAGCGGATACGGCCTGGAGCAGGCGACTGAGTTTTCCCGCGAGGAGGCCAACAAGTTCATCAGTGCCTATTTCGAAAAATACATCGGGGTGCGCAAATATCTTGATGAAACCGTGATGCAGGCGCGCCGCGAAGGCTACGTGCAGACGCTGCTGGGGCGCCGCCGTTATTTCCCGGAAGCCGAAATCAATTCGCACAACCGCATGATTCGCGAGGCTGCTGAGCGCATGGCCATAAACATGCCGGTTCAGGGTACCTCCGCCGATATTATAAAAGTCGCCATGCTGGATATTGAAAAAGAGCTGGCGCGCCGTTCACTCACATCGCGGCTGATTTTGCAGGTACACGACGAACTGATTTTCGAAACGCCCGAGGCCGAACTCGAAATTATGCGCGAGATGGCGCCGCGGCTGATGAGCGGTGCGGTGAAAATGTCGGTGCCGGTAAGGGTTGATTTCAAGATGGCTACCGATTGGGGGCGGATGGAATAATTATGCCGGAACTTCCTGAAGTCGAAACTATAAAAAATGAGTTATCTCCGCTGGCAGTCGGGCGCACTATCGTGTCCGTGGAGTTTTTGTGGGAGAAGACGCTGCTCTCTCCGGACATTTCGGAGTTTGCGAGACGGGTAAACGGGCGAAAGGTTGTTTCTCTAGACAGGCGGGGCAAGTATCTCGTCTGGCGGCTGGACAGTGGGGACTCGCTGCTTGTTCATCTGCGCATGACCGGCTCGTTTTTCATCGGCGATGGCTCGTCGCCTGACCCCTCGCATACCCGCGCCATAGTTCACTTTGACGGCGGCCTGAAGGCCTATTTCATCGACCCGCGCAAGTTTGGCAAATTTCAGTTGGTCTCTGATGACGGGTGGATGTGTGGAAAACTGGGAGTGGAGCCGCTGTCGGACGAGTTTACGGCGGAGGTTCTCACGCTGCTGCTGGAAGGCAAAAAGGCGCCGGTCAAAGCGGTTTTGCTTCGGCAGGACTTGATTGCCGGCGTTGGCAACATGTACGCCGACGAAGCGCTGTACGAGGCCGGCATACGTCCGGCTCGCTTGGCCGATGGCCTGACATCCATCGAAATAATCCGTCTGCACGGCGCCATCCGGGAGGTGCTCAGGCGCGCTGTCGCAAGCGGCGGCGCCAGTATATCGAATTATTTCCGTCCGGACGGCGCGCGCGGCCATGCCCACGAAGGCTTCAAGGTTGCTCATCGCCGTGGTGGGACATGCTACTGCTGCGGCGGACCGGTGGAGCGCATTGTTGTGTGCCAGCGAGGCACTTATTTTTGTCCGGCCTGCCAGCGCTAGTTTGGCAGGAGCAACGGGTGCGGTATGGCGGACTGGTGGACGATTGTTAACTTCGTCATCTTCATTGTTGGCTTGGCAGCGGTACGGTTCGCGTTCAAAAGCAAAGATGAAGAGAGGAGCCGCTAGAAAGTCTTACTAACTTGGGACGCTTGTTGCAAGTGTCTGCGGTATCGGTTTTCAGACGCTGGCGCATAGCGACATATATTGAACACGGCAGTCCACGGGGAAATGGATACAGAGAGTTTCGTCCCGAGGATGCGGGACATGCTTCTGCTGCGGCTGGCTGTTTGGCAACCTGGTATGAGGCCGGAGTGTTGACATAACACTGGTTTCTATCGCAATACGGTATAGCCGCGTCCGGCGTCTGGAGAAAAGACACCGCAGAGACCTTTGATGATTTGGATGCCATGCTTAAAACACGCCATTCATGCAATGGATATTTCCTCAATGTTTGCAGTATAATGTAACGTTAATCGGCGGATGTGGCTGCCATAGGGATGGAGGCTGCTGTTGTGGGGTAGTGTGGGTGGTCCCTTAAAAGCCCTGGCTTTGTTGTCACGCGACAACAAGGCTTTCATTTTTGAAAGGAGGCGAGGATATGGAACCCGATGGTAGTAGTATCGGATTCGACAACGGTGACAGCTTGTCGAACAGCACGGCACCTATTCCCGCCTCCGGCCTGCCTGTTTGACGATCTGCGCCTCACCTTGAAACAGGAGGCCGCGACATGAAAAAGAATATCAACATTATCTCCACCACGCGGGCGGACAGGGCCAAAAAACGCCTGCTGAACGCCGCGGTTAAGTCGTCAGAAACAATCCTCATTCAATATGATACCAGCCTTGAAGGCTACGATGCCGACAAGGTCGATGAAATGCGTGATCAATACGGTTCGAACATCATAACAAAACAGAAAAAGATCTCTATTTTCCATCGGCTTTGGAATGCATTTATTAACCCGTTTACGGTTGTTTTATTCGTACTGGCCGGATTGTCGTTTGCGACTGATGTTATCGCCGCCGCTCCGGGGGAAAAAGATCCAACCGCTGTTATCATTGTTTTGACGATGGTGTTTATCAGCGGCATGCTGCGCTTTGTTCAGGAGTTTCGCAGCGGAAATGCGGCGGAAAAACTGGGCGAACTGGTGGAGACGACCGTTGCCGTCACGCGCTGCTATGAAACAGACGCCTCTGGTGAACCGTTTTCTGAGAAAAAGGAAATCCCCCTGGATGAAATTGTTGTCGGCGATGTTATCCATCTGGCTGCTGGGGACATTATTCCTGCCGACATACGCATTTTGCAGGCAAAAGACTTGTTTATCAGCCAGTCGTCGCTTACTGGTGAAAGCGAACCGGTTGAGAAATTCGGCGCGGCTCTCAAGGGCAAACCGACAAACCCGCTGGCTTTGAACAACCTGGCCTTTATGGGAAGTACCGTCATTTCCGGTTCGGCACAGGCGCTGGCGCTGGCCGTCGGCGATGACACCGTATTCGGCGGCATCGCGGGGCAGTTGCGCGCCAAAACGCCCCCGACCAGCTTCGAAAAAGGCATAAATTCCGTTTCGTGGCTACTCATACGTTTCATGCTCGTAATGGTGCCCGTCGTATTATTTGTCAACGGCTTTACCAAAGGCGATTGGTTTCAGGCGTTTATGTTCGCGCTTTCAGTCGCCGTCGGGCTTACGCCCGAAATGCTACCGATGATCGTATCCGCGAATCTCGCCAAAGGCGCGGCCACCATGTCCAAAAAGAAGGTTATCGTCAAGGAACTCAACGCTATTCAGAATTTCGGGGCGATGGATATTCTTTGTACGGATAAAACCGGTACGCTGACGCAGGATAAAATTATTCTGGAATACCATCTTGATATACATGGCAACAGTGACACCAGAGTGCTTCGCCATGCGTTTCTCAACAGTCACTATCAGACCGGCCTGAAAAACCTGATGGATGTTTCCATTATACAGCGGGCGCGCGAGGAGAAGGTTATTGAGAATGAAAACGCTTATGTAAAAATAGACGAAATCCCGTTTGACTTCAACCGCCGCCGCATGAGTGTAATCGTATCTGACAAGAACAGCAAAACACAAATGATTACAAAGGGCGCGATGGAGGAAATGCTGGCAATTTCCACCTTTGCCGAATATCAGGGACGTGTGGAACCGATGACGGATGTGCTGCGTCGGGAAATCATGGATACATGTAACAAATATAATTCCGACGGTTTGCGCGTTTTGGGTGTGGCGCAAAAGACGCACCAGTTGCCCGAACGGACATTCTCTATAGCCGATGAGAGCGAGATGGTGCTGATTGGATACCTGGCCTTCCTTGACCCGCCCAAAGAAAGCGCTACGGATGCTATCGCATCGCTTCACGAATATGGCGTGGCCATAAAGGTGTTGACCGGAGATAACGATGCCGTTACAAAAAGCGTATGTAAACAGGTCGGCTTGTCTGCCGACAAGATACTGCTTGGCTCGGATATCGAAAGTTTAAGCCTCGCGCAATTAAAGGTAGCCGTCGAGCAGACGGATGTGTTCGCCAAATTGTCGCCGAAGCAAAAAACGCTGATAGTGACTACGTTGCGCGAAAACGGACATACAGTGGGCTATATGGGAGACGGTATAAACGACGCGGCGGCCATGCGTGCCGCCGACGTGGGTATTTCTGTTGACACCGCCGTCGATATCGCCAAAGAATCGGCCAACATGATTTTGATCGAAAAGGATTTGATGGTATTGAAAAACGGCGTCATCGAGGGACGCAAAATTTATGCCAATATCATCAAATACATCAAGATAACGGCCAGCTCTAACTTCGGCAATATGTTTTCCATCATGGTGGCCAGCGCGTTTCTGCCGTTCCTGCCGATGCTGCCGATACAGCTGCTGCTGCTCAATCTTATCTACGACATATCCTGTATCGCCATCCCGTGGGACAACGTAGACAAGGAATTTCTTGCCAAGCCGCGCAAGTGGGACGCCTCCAGTATCGGCAAATTCATGGTATGGTTCGGACCGACAAGCTCCGTGTTCGATATAACAACCTACCTGCTGATGTTCTTTATTATCTGTCCGCTGGTTGTCGGCGTGAATGCAGGCGCTCTCGATTTCAGGGCGGACGTTCTGTCAGCTCAGGCGGTGCTATTCATCGCGGTATTCCAGGCCGGATGGTTCGTGGTATCGATGTGGAGCCAGTCCCTCGTTATCCATATGATCCGTACGCCTAAGATACCATTTGTACAAAGCCGCGCTTCGCTACCGGTTATTCTGCTGACGTTTGCGGGTATCCTCGTCGTGACTGTTATGCCGTTTACCCCGTTTGGTGACGCGATTGGGCTTGCCGCACTGCCGCCCGTATATTTCGCGTGGCTTGCCGGCACGATCGTGCTGTATATGGCGTTAGCCACGGTTTTTAAGACTATTTTCGTGCGAAGGTACGGAGGGTTGCTGTAGCGGGGCTATGGCCGGGCGTGGGTTTACTCCTGCCATGAAGACCGTTTTGCCAGCGCGGGGGGATAGTCTGCGGTCAAAATGAGTAGCCGATAACCTTCGCAAGTAGCCGCTTATTAGATGATGGTATGGGAACACGTGCCTATTTTGCAGTATCTAATACGCGAAAAACGGCATTTGTATAGGCCTTCATTCTGTCCCTTTTTTCTTGAGGGGAATCGTTTCGCTCATGCTCTGCGGTCATCACACCCGCCATTCCTTGTAAAATAAACACGGCTGTTTCCGATGGATATTTGCAGCTCCATGAGCCGTCTGTATTGCCATGTTCGATTAAGGATACGAGGATTGGCAAATAAGAATTGCTCATCTTTGTAAAATAATATTGAATAATTGCGGGGTCGGCTAAAAAACGGCTGTTCGATTCATCGTGTAACTCAC
Source organism: Dehalococcoidia bacterium (assembly GCA_009779255.1). Taxonomy (GTDB): domain Bacteria; phylum Chloroflexota; class Dehalococcoidia; order Dehalococcoidales; family UBA1222; genus WREQ01. The sequence continues at coordinate 7,447 of WREQ01000008.1, read as the reverse complement.
CATTTTCAAACATCGTAAATATTAATTGCAAACGGTCGAAAGCGGAACCTTCGGTATCGCTTAAAAACCGCTGTTTTCTTTCCATGTTTTTGTTTGTCAGTTCATCAATGACCGCATATAGCAATTCGGTTTTTGACTTGAAGTAGTGGTATATTGTCCCTGCGGCGACATTCATTTTCTTTGATATATCAGCCATTTGCGTTTTGTCAAATCCGTATTCTGAAAACATCTCGCGGGCTGTGGCAATGATTTCTTGTCGACGTTCTTCAACAGGCTTTGTTACTCTTGGCATTAGTTGACTCCCCTTAAACATGTTTTTGAAAAAGCCGAAAACCGCTGGAATTGTCAGGTTTTCCACTATTATATTTCGTTACGAAAGCGTTCTTTAAATTGAACAAAAACCATTTAGTGGCTGCGATAACTATCGGTCGCACTGTCTGGACACCGCCGCATTCCTGGCGGCGGTGTCCATGTTTTGCTGAAATGATTCACTACTCCACAGTGCCTATGTAGGTGAACTTTGCTGGTGGGGATGGCGGGTTTTTCTTGTCTGTACTGAATCGGAAAGGCTTTCCTTCATGTTCACTGGCTACTGCCATGTGGCATAGCGCAAGCCCTGCGTCCACAGCGGTGAGTTTATACATCATACCAATCAAACCGCCCAAACTCTGTTGATAGTAAACATGCACGGTTTTACCTTCCACTATAAAATACCAGGGTTGCTTGTTTAACCCTGATGGTGCTAATCGAACTGCTTCCAACCGCGAGTCCGTCCCCTTGGCGATTTCCGATATGGATTTCCTGTCAAATTCGGCGGATTTTCTTGTTGCGAGTTCGGCGGGTTTTCCAAAGGCAAAACCGACAATATGATTCGGATCATTCGGCTTGCTTTTTACGCTGCTCAGCCAGCGTGTGGCGAATCCCATTGAGTACAGATACAACTCCACGTGCTGAAAGAGAAATCCGGCGCAAACACCGCGCAAGGGCTGGTCTTTCCCTGAAATAAGCATATAGTGGGGCGCTTTTGGAATAGCCAAGCCAGCGGCTCCTTCCGGGCCAACAATTTTGTGTGTGAACTCTGCTTTGGGCAACAGCGGCGCCACACCTTTTATGAATGTCTCAATCTGCTGAATCGTTTCCTTGCCCAATGGCGTCATTTCAAAGTTACGGGTGGACTTGCGGGTGAAAATAGGGGAGTAGAGATCCATGGCGGTTTTCCTCCTGTAATTTTTTGCTTATAGTAACCATAACGCATTGAGCGAATTCAGTCAATCATGTTTGAAAAATCTCCGCTTGCTTCATGGGGAAATATATAGAGTGCATTTGCTTCACATGCGGCACAAAAGCGTTTTTCTGGTATCAACGCTTTTTCGGGGCATTGCACGGAAAAGCATTCGTATGTTGTGTGTCCGGTTCTGTTTTTTCATAATGATATGTACCATTGTCTTTATGTGCCGATATGGTGTGCTAGTCGATGCTGGGATTCTTCGGTTTGGCTGGATGGCACCGTTCATGCTATAATCAGAGGTTATCTGATAAAAACTGGAGTATAAAAATGCCTGAAACGATTAAAAAGGCTGAGAAACCGAATACCACAACTTCTGCTTTTGTCGAAAGTGTCAGTAAAAAGGGTACTGAAGCCAACGGCCTGCGCATCAATTTCCATTTTGTGCGCCGCAAGCGTAAGAATACCGGCGGCTAGCCTCGTGTTCATCGCAATCACCTCTCCACGCGTGGAGAGGTGATTTATTTTTTGAACGGATGCCCTTCTTTTTCAAAGTCAGGCAGGTAGTTGTCTGCGGACTCCATTCCTTGAACCCAGCCGTTTTCCAGCCCTGCCTCTTCAAGCGATTCTGTCACTGTATTGTATTCAGCGGGCGTGATACGCCTGTTTATCTCCGGGAAGCGCGCGGCGTTATGCATGGGATGATACTGGCTCATGATGCTGACTGTGATGGCGGGCGAGACATCATGCGCCAGCCATAGTAAACTTTCGTGGCCACCGGCGATGCCGTTCGGCAGAATCAGGTGACGCACAATCACTCCCTTTTGTGCGATGTTGTCTTCATCTGCCTTCAGCTCACCGGCCTGGCGAAACATCTCCTTTATCGCTTCACGCGCCGTTTTTACGTAGTTCGGCACCGTCGAGTATTTGTTGCTCATCTCATTCGAGGCGTACTTGATGTCCGGCAGGTAGATGTCAACGACTCCGTCCAGCTCCATAAGCGTATCAATGCTGTCGTATGCGTTAGTGTTGTAGACCAGCGGGACTTTCAGCCCTTCCGGTACGGCGATTGCCAGCGCCTGCAAAATCTGCGGCGCGAAGTGTGTTGGTGATACCAGATTAATGTTGTGGCAGCCCTGCGACTGCAGTTCCAGCATTATATCCGCCAGCCGTTTTATGCTGACAACATGCTCCTTTTGCCTGTACGGGTTCTGGCTTATCTGGTAGTTCTGGCAGAAAACGCAGCGCAGGTTGCAGTTGGCAAAGAAAATGGTTCCGGAGCCTTGTGTCCCAGAAAGCACCGGTTCCTCGCCATAGTGCAGGCAGTAAGATGATACCACCGGTAGCGCTCCGGAGCGGCAATACCCAAACTCACCTTGCAGGCGGTTGCTGCCGCATTTTCTGGGGCAGATGTCGCAGGCGGAGAGCCGGGCGGTGAGCCGCGCGGCGCGTGAGCGCAGTTCGTCAATCGTAACTTTCACAGAGTATTTCCATTTGTAGAATAATCAAAGCATTGTATATCCAGCAGTTGCCATCTCAAAAACCGATTGAGTTTTGATATTTGGTAATGGTGCCTGTTTCGGCCTGCGTGCTTCTGGGTTTACCGCAGTTTACCTATGGCTTTGCCAATCCTGTCTAGGCAGGTTGTCTTTCCCAGCACTTCCATGGTCTGGAACAGCGGTGGTGTGGCGGTGAGGCCGGTGACCGCGGTGCGAATGGCTCCGAATAACTGGCCTGCTTTTACCCCGATCTCATCCGCCAGCGGGCGCAGCAAAGCTTCCAGAGTAGCGGCGTCGAAGGCTTCCAATACTTCAAGCCTTGCGCACGCCGTTTCCAACATGTCCAGTGTCTGTCGCCTATCCATTTTCTTGTCTATCAGAAGCGCCGCGTCGTATTCAATATTGTCGTTGAAGAAGAACCAGGTGGATTCCATGCTCGCCACGTCCGCCAGCGTTTTGGCCCGTTCATGTACCAGTGGCAGCACTTTCTTAACATAATCATTATCCAGCGGGCGGGCGACTTCCTCCGGCAGCCCTTTTTTCATAAACGGCAGGGCGCGCGCAAGAAAGTCATCGGAAGTGAGCCTGCGTATGTATCCTCCATTCATCCAGTCCAGTTTATCGGCATTGAAAATGGCGGCAGTTTGGCTGACGCGTTCAATGGTGAAGTTTTCAATCAGCTCCTTTATTGAAAAAATCTCGGTCTTGTCGTCATAGGCCCAGCCGAGTAGCGCCAGAAAATTGGCCATGGCCTCCGGCAGGTAGCCCTTGTCGCGGTATTCCAGTATGGACACCGCGCCGTGGCGCTTGGATAACTTCGCCCTGTCTGGTCCCAGTATGATTGGCAGGTGGGCAAACGTCGGTGGGGTGTATCCGAAAGAGTTATAAAGCAACAAGTGCTTGGGAGTACTCGATAGCCACTCCTCGGCGCGCATAACGTGTGATATTTGCATCAGGTGATCGTCTATGACGTTGGCCAGGTGATATGTCGGATAGCCGTCGCTTTTGAGCAGTACAAAATCATCCAGCACGGCATTATCGAAACTCACCTCGCCGCGTATCAGGTCGTTGAAGGCGGTTCTGCCGGACAGCGGCATTTTATAGCGGATTACCGCCCCCGGCTCCGGCCCCAGCCCCAGGTCGCGGCAGTGACGGTCGTACCCCGGCGGCTGTTTGGCGGCCGTCTGCGCGGCGCGTATCGCTTCCAGCCGTTCGGACGGGCAATGGCAGTAATAGGCGTTGCCGTTTTGCACCAAATCATTCGCCATGCCGTGGTAAATGGCCAGGCGTTTTGACTGCACGTATGGCCCGAAATCGCCGCCAACCTCCGGTCCCTCGTCCCAGTCGATACCCAGCCAGCGCAGTCCTTCGAGAATGCCTTCCAGCGCCCCCTGAACGGTGCGCGCCACGTCGGTGTCCTCAACGCGCACGATGAATTTCCCCCCGCAGTGACGGGCGAATAGCCAGTTGAAAAAGGCGGTGCGTATGTTGCCCACGTGAGGGAATCCGGTGGGTGAAGGGGCGTATCTTACTCGCACGGATGAAGTCATAATATAAATCTCCTCAATGGGACTTTTAATATGTGGGCTTATTCTATCTCCAGGCTCATGTCCAGCGCCCTGGCGGAATGTGTCAGCGCTCCGATTGAGATAATGTCCACTCCGGTCTCAGCCACCGCTCTGACGTTATCGATGGTAATGCCGCCCGAAGCCTCTAAACGTACTTTCCCCCGGAGTTTCCCTGTAACGGTTTTCATATCCATGACGCTCATGTTGTCCAGTAACAGTATATCCGCTCCTGCCTCTGCTGCTTCAATTGCCTGCTCGATGGTGTTCACCTCGACTTCAATTTTGAGGTAGAGTTTATTGTTGGCCACGGCCTTGGCCACAATCTGCCCCAGTGTCAGTCCGGAACGCCGCAGCACGGCGATGTGGTTATCTTTGATCAGGATGCCGCTGGAGAGATTAAAACGGTGATTCTTACCGCCCCCGCAGATAATGGCGTATTTTTCAAGCATGCGCTGCCCCGCCATGGTCTTGCGGGTATCCGCGATGTCTACCCCAGTGCCTTTTACCGCTTCTACATACAGCGCCGTTGCTGTCGCAATTCCGCTCAGATGGCAGATAAAATTCATAGCGGTGCGCTCGGCGGCCAGTATGGAGCGGGCATTGCCGTGTATTGTCGCCGCCTTGTCGCCGCAGGAAAGCCAGCTTCCGTCGCGCTTCAAAATATCGACTTGTAGCGTTTTATCCATGCGCTCAAAAATCGTACTGAAGATATCGACTCCCGCCAGTATCCCCTCCGCCTTGGCTGTAAGCGTGGCTTCGGCCTCTAGACTTTCTGGGATGGTCAGCTTGCTGGAGATGTCATTCTGCGCTGTATCTTCAGCCAGTGCGAGCGCGATGATGTCCTGCACTTCCCGGTTTTGCAACAGAGGTGAAGAGTTGTTGTTCATATTATTCTGCCTTCAGCACGATATGTCTGTGCCAGTTCTCTTGCGGTGACGGGTAATCGGTGCGGTAGTGCGCCCCGCGGCTTTCGGTGCGCATGAGCGCCGCTTCTGTCATCAGCCGTCCGATAGAAACCATATTATGCAGTTCCCATGTGGTGCGGTCATAAGGCTGCTTCATCGCCTGTTGCCAGCCGGCAAGCGTCTCTGCGGCCTTCTCCAGCCCCTCTTTGTTGCGCACGATGCCGGTATTGTTCCACATGAGCGTCTGGATGTCCGCTATACATGGAGGATGGATTGTGGTGGGGTTGCGGTGGGGCATGACGCGGTGCAGGTCACCGTCCCACTCTCGTGGGATTGCTCTTGTTTCGCTGGTTAGGGAGCGCTCAATGATGCGTTTGCCGAAAACCAGCACTTCAAGTAGCGAGTTGGAGGCCAGCCGGTTGGCGCCGTGTACACCGGCGCAGGAAGCCTCACCGGCGGCATACAGGCCGGGCAGGCTGGTTTCGCCCCAGGTGTTGACGCGGATGCCGCCGATCATGTAGTGCGCCGCAGGAGCCACCGGAATCAGGTCTTTCGCCATGTCGAGGCCGTGCTCCAGGCAGTGGCGATAAATCTGTGGAAAGCGGGCGGCGGTGATGGCTGCCGGCAGATGGGTTGCATCGATAAATACGTGGTCGGTGGATGTTTTGGCCATTTCGCTGTGAATGGCACGCGCCACTACGTCGCGCGGAGCCAGTTCCACTTGAGGGGAGTAGCCTTTCATGAATGCCTCTCCCTTGTTGTTGCGCAGTATGCCGCCTTCCCCTCTTACCGCCTCTGAAATCAGAAAGGGATCCACTCCGGGCAGTCTCAGCGCCGTGGGATGGAACTGGAAGAATTCCATGTCGGTGATTTCAACTCCGGCGCGGAAAGCCAGCGCCACGCCGTCGCCGGTGGCCACATCAGGGTTGGTGGTAAAGCTGAACAGCTGTCCCGCCCCGCCGGCAGCCAGTATCAAATGGCGGCAGCCGAATTGCTGCACTTGCCCGGTGATGGTATCGATGGTTTCCAGTCCGTTGATACGTCCTTCCTTGCTCAGAATGGAAGTTGCCAGGCAGTGCTCGGTGACGGGGATGCCGGTAAGGCGTATCTGGTGGCTCAGTGTGGTTTCAATACTGGCGCCGGTGGCGTCTCCCCCCGCGTGCAGTATGCGCGCCGTGCTGTGGGCGGCCTCGCGCGTCAATGCGATTTCACCGTTGATGGTGTCGAAAGGCACTCCGAATTTAACCAAGTCGGCGATCCGGTCTGCCGCTTCCGCAGTCAGTATGCGCACCGCCTGCTCGTTACATAATCCGGCTCCGGCGGCGAAGGTGTCATCAAAGTGCAGTTCCGGCGAGTCCGTGATGCCGATAGCGGCGGCAATGCCGCCCTGAGCGTGCTGAGTATTGCAGTCGTCAATACTGCCCTTGGTTACCAGCAACACGCTGCCGTGCCGCCGCGCCAGCAGAGCCGTATAGAGACCGGCAATGCCGCTGCCGACTATAAGGTAATCGTAGCTTCTGATGGGCTGCCCCCGGTATTATTTGGCAGGATCGTACTGCTTTTGAGCTACTGCCTGACGCGCCATGCGCATGGTAGCACCGGAATCCACCTTGAGGACAAAGCTTTCCGCCTCAAGGCTGATGATTTCGCCGTAGATGCCGCTCCATGTTATGACGCGGTCGCCTGTCTTCAGCTCGGCGGTCAGTTGTTGTTGCTGCTGCTGGCGTTTGCGTTGTGGGCGTATAATCAGGAAATAGAAACCCACGAACATCAGCGCCAAGAACCCGAAAGTAATCAGTGTGGTTGTATTGTCACCCATATCGCATCTCCGCTATCGTCTATATATTCAGGTTAGGTGGACACCAGTTTAGCATGTGCCGCCCGATTCCGCCAGTTTATGTGTTAGTTCAGGTGGTTGGTGACACAAGGTCGAAGGTAATCAGTTTTCAGCTTTCAGTTTTCAGTGGTCAGTTATGAGTTTCGCACAAGTCCATCCTGGAGGGAGCGTAGCGACCGAAGGATCTTGTGGCGAGGAGTAACCATCCACCACCCCACCAGATGCTTCGTCACTCGCAGGCTCGTTCCTCCAGCATGGATTTATGACCAAGTCCATCCTGGAGGGAGCGTAGCGACCGAAGGATCTGGTGGGGTGGAGCAACCACCCATCGCCCCACCGGATGCTTCGTCACTCGCAGGCTCGTTCCTCCAGCATGGATTTATGGCCAAGTCCATCCTAGAGGGAGTGCAGCG
>WREQ01000007.1 GCA_009779255.1 Dehalococcoidia bacterium | reverse complement strand
TACGAAATCTGCGGTGATTTTTATGAAGAATATCCGCTTAATGAAATCTGCATGGGGGATAACAGGAATTACCTTGTAAGAGTCATGGTTCCTATCCGAAAGAAAAGAGGCAAGAAGGCGTCAGCCCGCGCCGCAGCTGCCACATGAACCGGAGGTGCAGCCGCTGCACCCGCCTCCTCCAAGTGGGGCGGTATAGCCGGTGTCGTCTTTGGCGAGGCAGGCGAAGCGTGACAGTGTGCGCGGGGAAGAAACGCCGCATTTGATGCAGTCAGCGGATGCATCAGACTGGCTCATCGGGCGCATTTGCTCGAATTTGGTTTTACAGTCAGGACAAACGTATTCGTAGATGGGCATGGTTTTCTCTCCCCTGTAATTTTATGCCCTGCCGGTGGTGTGGTCAAACTGGTGTACTTGTTCAGGTGATTAGTGACACAAGGCCGAAAGTAATCAGTTTTCAGTGGTCAGTTATGAGTCCTGTACAAGTCCATCCTGGAGGGAGTGTAACGACCGAAGGATCTGGTGGCAGGGGGCAATCACCCACCACCCCACCAGATGCTTCGTCACTCGCAGGCTCTCTCCTCCAGCATGGATTTATGACCAAGTCCATCCTGGAGGGAGTGCAGCGACCGAAGGATCTGGAGGTGAGGAGTAACCATCCACCACCTCCTCCGGATGCTTCGTCACTCGCAGGCTCGTTCCTCTAGCATGGATTTATGACTGTTCTGGATTGTGGGGCAAGCCGCGAGTGACATTACTCAAAACTCTTCACGCAAGGCTCATAACTCGTCTTTCATGTATCCCCAATCTATCTGAATGCATTCGACCGGTACGGACACCATTTTCCGGCCTGTTGGCGCGCCGGCAGTCTTGTCTTTTGACACCTTCAGCCCCCGCCATTATAATCTCTGAATGGTGTTATCGCCGAAGTGGCGGAATGGCAGACGCGCTACGTTCAGGGCGTAGTACTCGAAAGGGTGTGAGAGTTCAAATCTCTCCTTCGGCACCATCGGCGCTTGTAGCTCAGTTGGATAGAGCGTAGCCCTGCGGAGGCTAAGGTCGTGGGTTCGAGCCCCGCCAAGCGCGCCATTATCAAATACCCTGCCCGTTGACACCTTTGGTCTTTGGCAGGGTTCTTATTCTCGCGAGAGGCGTTTTCTATCAAATCGGAGCATTGCATGCCACCTGACGTCACCGCCGTCATTCTGGCCGGAGGGAGGAGTTCCCGTCTGGGGGTGGACAAGTGTGGTCTGAAGCTGGACGGGACACGCACAATCCTTGAATCGCTGGTGACAAAGCTAGCGCCGCTTTGTGCTGAAGTACTGGTGGTTTCTGACGAGCCGCGCGATTTGCCGCTGGGTGTCCGGCTGGTTCTTGACATGGCTGTGGGAGCCGGCCCGGTGCGGGGACTGTATTCCGGACTGAGCGCCTCTGGCACCGAACATGCCTTTGCCGTGGCCTGTGACATGCCGTTTCTGAATAGCGGACTGATAGAATATATGCTCTCGCTGCCCCGTGATTATGACGTGCTTGTGCCTAGGCTGCGCTCTATGGCGCTGGAATTCGAACTACATCCCCTGCACGCGATTTATTCGCGGCGCTGTCTGCCGTTGCTCTCAGGATTGTCTACTGAAGATGGCATCCGCGCCATATATCCGCAGGTCAGAACGATCTATCTTGGAGAGGCTGCAATAGATGCTATCGACCCGCGGCGGCTTTCTTTTTTCAACATCAACACGCTTGAAGACCTCGGGTGTGCACGGGAGCTGGCGGGTACGGTGTAAACATCATTCACGGAGAATATCTGTCTGTTGGTCTTCGCCCTGTGCTGTACATACAGGCCGTTGTACCCCGGCAATGGGAAGATTTTTGCAAGCGTAACCCAGAAAGGCTAAAATAGGCGGTCAGTCTCCTCACGGGCGGCTAGCTCAGCGGTTAGAGCATCTGCTTTACACGCAGAGGGTCATAGGTTCGAATCCTATGCCGCCCACCATTCCCTCCCCTCTTCATCCAATATTGGCAGGAGCGTCAGCAATGTGGAAAAATGCGGCTCGGTCAACTTGCAGAGTGTAAAACGGCAAGTCTGCGAAGTTATCGGTGGGTTGGTTCTTGCTAACTATTGCGCCCCTCCTGCGTTATAAACGGTGAAAGCGAGGTATTCCATATGAAAATGAAAAAAGCATTGTTTGGATTTGCCGCCGTCGGGCTGAGTCTGGCGCTGACGGCATGTTCGACTCCGGCGGTCCTGATTCCAGCTGTCGGCAATTATGTCAAATCAGATAAACTGCGCAACACTTCCCCCAATGTTTCCTCCAACAACCTTGGCAAACTGGTGACCGGAAATAGCGCCTTTGCCCTCGACCTCTACCAAACGCTCAAGGATGGCAACGACGGCAACCTCTTCTACTCACCTTACAGCCTGTCGCTGGCGCTGGCCATGGCTTACGCCGGCGCGAAAGGCAAAACGGCCTCTGAGATGTCGGACGTCATGCATTTCACGCTCTCTCCGCAGGCTCTGCACGCCGCTTTCAACTATCTGGCGCTGGAGATAGACAAACGCGGCGAGGTTACGGATTACAGCGATGGCTTCGCGCTGGACGTGGTCAATGACGTCTGGGGGCAGCAGAACTTCCAGTTTCTGGCCGGATATCTGGATACCTTGGCGGAAAATTACGGCGCGGGCCTGCGCATCCTCGACTTTGAAAACGACGCCGAAGCGGCGCGCCAGACCATCAACCAGTATATTGAGGATAACACCAACGGCAGGATAAAGGACCTGATTCCACAGGGCGCGATTACAGAGCTTACCAAGCTCGTGCTGACCAACGCCATTTACTTCAATGCCTCATGGGAGACTCCTTTTACTAAGGAACTGACCGGAGACGGGGTTTTCACCCTGCTTGACGACACGCAGGTCAGTGCGCTCATGATGCGCCAGAGCGGGAGCTTCAAGTATGCCGAAGGCAATGGCTGGCAGGCTGTGGAACTGCCTTATGAAGGCGGGGAGATTGCTATGCTGGTGCTGTTGCCTGGCGCGGGGAATTTCAAGGCTTTTGAGGATAGTCTGGATATGTCCATGGTCAATGGCGCCGTTGCCGCACTGGAAAACATGACGGTGAACCTGTCCCTGCCGAAGTTTTCCTTTGACTCATCCTTTGGCCTGAAACAGGCGCTGGAGAGCATGGGGATGCGGCAAGCCTTCAGTGATAGTGCCGATTTCTCCGGCATAACTGGCACAAAAGAGTTGTATATCGCCGATGTGGTGCACAAGGCCTTCGTGAAGGTGGATGAAACGGGAACTGAAGCCGCCGCCGCCAGCGGCGTGATTATAAACGCCACCAGCGTTCAGGTGAACCAGGTGACCTTCAACGCCGATCGTCCCTTCATCTTTCTTATCCGCGATATACCCACCGGCAGCATTTTGTTCGTCGGTCGCGTGATGAATCCGGTGGCATAGTCCCCCCCAACTTATGGCAATTGTAGCCGATGCTCTAGTCAGTCATTGTAGGCAGCGCCATTCCGGCTTCCGTCGGAATCCAGACCGGAAGCCGGAATGATATTCTCTCCGTTGTGTCATTGAGGGACTGACCTCTCACTTTGGTAGAAAGGGAGATCTTGCCCACAGGCAAGTAAATCCATGCTGGAGGAGCGAGCTTGCGAGTGACGAAGCATCCGGTGGGGTGGTGGATGGTTACGTCTCCCTCGCCACCAGATCCTTCGGTCGCTGCGCTCCCTCCAGGATGGACTTGCTCGTAAATCCATGCTGGAGGAACGAGCCTGCGAGTGACGAAGCATCCGGCGGGGTGGCGGATGGTTACTCCCAGCCTCCAGATCCTTCGGTCGCTGCGCTCCCTCCAGGATGGACTTGGTCATAAATCCATGCTGGAGGAACGAGCTTGCGAGTGACGAAGCATCCGGTGGGAAGGTGGATGGGTTGCTCCCCGCCACCAGATCCTTCGGTCGCTACGCTCCCTCCAGGATGGACTTGTACGAAACTGAAAACTGACCACTGAAAACTGATTACTTTCGGCCTTGTATCCCCAACCACCTGAACAAGCACACATTCTTGAAATTGCGGCGGCGCTGGGTTATATTGTGGGCGGTTGAGATGGTAAAACCCAGGACACTGGTCGGCATAAGCGAAGCCTCCCGCCTGCTTGGCGTGAGCGAGGCAACCCTTCGTCAATGGACAGACGACGGTTCCATAAAGGCCTTTATTACACCCGGCGGTCATCGCCGCTATTCTCCGAGTGAGATCAAGCGATTTCTGGTTTCCCGCGCCAATCTTCTGAGGGTCAAGGATTTGGTGGGTGAACTGGAGCGCACCGCCGATGCCCACCGCGAAATCGACATTTCTTTTCTGAGCGCAGCGGAGTGGTATGGTGGAATGCCGGATGCCAGTAAAAAGCGTCTTGCGGCGCTGGGGCGGCAGATTCTGGACCTTATGATGAGCTTTGCGGCAGAGCCGCAAAAGCAGTCGCAGGTGCTGGAGCAGGCGGGGTTGGTGGGGGGCGAGTTCGGCATGCTGCTGGCTGCGGAAGGGGTGCCGCTGACTGACGCCGTACAGGCTTTCATCGCCCACCGCGATCCCGTAAGCGGCATTATCGCGGACGTTTTGCGCAAGAAGGAATTGGCGGGGGCGGATGTACTCCGCGTCATGCCGTATCTGGAGCAGGTGATGGCTGCCGCTCTGGTGGCGCTGGTGGCGTCCCATCAGAAACGTGCCGCCGCGTAGCGCCTGTAAACAGGCGTTTTTGTGCATGAAAATGCCTTGCTCCCATTCTCCGTGACAGCCGCGGATGTGTTATAATTACGCGAATTTTTCCCCGGAGACGTCATGTTCACGCATCTGCACGTGCATACCGAATACAGTCTGCTTGACGGCATGTGCCGTATCCGACCGCTGATAGCGCGCGCCAAGGAGCTGGGCATGACGGCGCTGGCCATCACCGACCATGGGGCTTTGCATGGCGCCGTGCAATTCTATCAGGCGGCTAAAGACGCCGGCATCAAACCCATTCTGGGGTGCGAGCTGTACGTTGCCTCCGGGAACCGCGCCAGCCGTACCGCAGATGACAAGAGCAATCACCATGTTGTCCTGTTGGCCAGGAATCAGCAGGGCTGGCATAACCTGATACAACTGGTTACCAGAGCCAATCTTGAAGGTTACTATTACAAGCCGCGGGTGGACCACGAACTGCTTCAGCAGTACAGCGACGGGCTGGTGGCGCTTTCCGCCTGTATTGCCGGGGAGGTATCCAGTCTGGTGCTGTCCGGGCGGCTGGAAGATGCGCGTGAGACCGCGCGCTGGTACCAGCAGACCTTTGAGAATTTCTACATTGAGATTCAGCGACAGCCGATTGCAGAACTGGAGCGCGTCAATCAAGAGCTGCTGACGATATCGCGGGAGCTGGACATTCCTTTGGTAGCCACCAACGACGTGCATTATATCGGCGAGGACGATGCTTCGGCGCACGATATTCTGCTGTGTGTCGGCACCGGCGCGTCTATTCATGACGAAAAACGCTTGAAAATGGCTGGCGCCTATTTTTACCTCAAATCCTCCGAGGAAATGGCGGCGCTTTATGCCGATATTCCTGAGGCCATTGAAAATACGCAGATCATCGCCGATATGTGCAATCTTGAGCTTGAGTTCGGGCGCATGCACCTGCCCGAAATCGGACGCCCTTCGGGAAAGACCCCCGAGGAGTATCTGACCGACTTGTGCTATCAGGGCTTGCCCGGCTTTTACCCTGGTTCTCCGAAGGAAGCCGTCGAGCGTTTAGAATATGAACTGGATGTTATAAAAAAGACGCAGTTTGCCAATTACTTCCTGGTGGTGTGGGACATCATCCGTTTCGTACGCGAAAAAAACATTCTGTTCAACGTGCGCGGTTCTGCGGCTTCCAGCATCGTGCTGCACTGCCTGGGGATTACCGAGATTGACCCGCTGGAGCACAAGCTGGTATTCGAGCGCTTCCTCAACGTTGAGCGGCGCGAGATGCCGGACATCGACCTCGATTTCGAGGACACCCGTCGTGAGGAAGTCATTACTTATGTTTCCAACAAGTATGGCGCCGACCATGTGGCGCAGATCATAACATTCGGCACACTGGGAGCGCGCGCTGCCCTGCGCGATGTCGGTCGGGCGCTGGGCATGAGCTACTCTGATGTGGACCGCGTGGCGCGTCTGGTGCCGTTTGCGGTGAACATGACGCTGGAGCGCGCCATGGAGGAAAACGCGGAATTCAGGAACCTCTACAACGAAGATACCAGCGTACGCAACCTTGTCGACAACGCCAGGCGTGTCGAGGGGGTGGCGCGTCATGCCAGCACGCATGCCGCCGGAGTGGTCATCTCCAAAGAGGTGCTGACCAACTATACCCCGCTGCAAAAAATCAGCAAGGGCGACAGCGAACTGATGATGACGCAGTTCCCCATGGAGGACATTGCGCGCATTGGCCTGCTCAAGATGGACTTTTTGGGACTGGCCAACCTTACCATTCTGGCGCGGGCCAGAGTAATCATCCGCGATACACGCGGTATTGATATTGATCTCAAAACAATCCCACTTGATGACCCCAAGACATATACGCTGCTTTCGCGCGGGGATACCACCGGTGTTTTCCAACTGGAAGGCTCGGGGATGCGGCGCCATATCAAAGAACTCAAGCCTACGGTCTTCTCGGACATCGCCGCCATGGTGGCGCTCTACCGCCCCGGCCCCATGGAGCAGATACCGCGCTTCATTCGCTCCAAGCATGGGGATGAGACTATTACTTACCCGCATCCGTCACTTGAGCAGTATCTGGCAGAAACCTATGGCGTTATCGTTTACCAAGAGCAGGTGCTGTTCATCGTGCGCGCCATCGGCGGCTATTCGCTGGGCAAGGCGGACATTTTTCGTAAGGCCATGGGCAAGAAGAAAGCCGAGGTCATGGAAAAAGAGCGGCAGCACTTCCTGGACGGCGCTGCCGAACGGGGCTATCCCGCGCATTTGGCAGAAGAAGTTTACCATCTCATCGAACCATTTGCCGGATATGCTTTCAACAAAGCGCACGCTACCAGCTATGCCCTGATTGCCTATCAGACAGCTTGGCTGAAGGCTAATTTTCCGGAGGAATACATCACGGCGTTGCTGGTGGCATATTGGGGCAACGCCGATAAAGTGGCGGTGGCGATTGGTGAGTCCCGGAGGCTCAAGATAGAAGTACTGCCTCCCGACATCAACCGCAGTCAGTCCAATTTTGCCATTGAGAAGCTGCCTGACGGGTGCTTGGCTATCCGCTTCGGGTTGTCCTCCATAAAGAACGTGGGGCTGGCGGCTGTCGAACCCATAATCGAAGAGCGCGGACGAAGCGGCGAATTCAAGTCGGTAGAGGATTTATGTCAGCGTGCCGACATGGCACTGGTCAATCGCCGTGTGCTGGAAAGCCTGATAAAGGCCGGCGCTCTAGATTCTCTCGGTGAGCGCGGCACACTGCTGTTCAATATCGGGCGGTTGCTGGATATGGCGGCGCAGCGCCAGAAACTCAAAAGTAGCGGACAGTCCACCATGTTTGATCTGTGGGGGACGGCTGTGGATGTGCCTGCTGTTTCTCTGGAGATGGCGGCTTCCGTCGCTACCACCAGCGAGAAGCTGGAGTGGGAAAAGGAACTCACGGGGGTGTATCTTTCGGAACATCCTTTCAGTCCGTTCATGAATCGGGTGGCGGCTGATGGCTGCGCTCTGTGCGGCCAGATAGACGCCGAGATGGAGGGGCAGGTGGTGCGGGTGGCTGGTATGGTGTCGTCGCTGCATACCATGCTGACGCGTGACGGACATACCTCAGTCAGTGCCGTGCTGGAAGACCTTGACGGCCGCGTCGAGGTTATGGTGTGGTCGCGCGTTTATTCCAAGACGAAGGAATTATGGAGCGAGGGCAGTATTCTTCTGGTCGAAGGCAGGGTGAGAGAGCGCGCCGACCAGATGCAAATCGTGTGTGATAAAGTGTGGAGGTACGACTTGGAACCCTTTAAAAAAGATGCGGCGCAGACGCAGCGCATAGCCGCGCCGTCACCCCGTGCGCGGGAGGAAAAACCCGCCGGGCGGCAGCGCCTCAATATTACTTTGCGGCAAACCGCAGACCAGCAGGCGGACATCGACCGGTTGCACGCCGTTATGGCCGTTTTGCAGGAATATCCCGGCGACGACGAAGTCAATCTGACGGTGAACAATGGCACCAAAATTTTCAGGCTCAAAATGGGGCAGGTGCGCGTGGCGTTCAGCGAAGAGCTGCGCCGCAGGCTGGCGGCCGTCATTGGGGATGAAGACATCGGGACAGAGGCGCTAAGGGCTTAGTCAATGGACGCAGAAGAACAATCACAGGTGGATAAAGACCGAGAAGGGCATCGCGGGCGTCTGCGGGAGCGTTTTATGCGTGGGGGGCTGGTCGCGCTTAACGATTACGAAATCGTGGAGCTGCTTTTGACGCTGGGACAGCCGCGTCGGGACTGCAAGCAGATGGCCAAGGACGCTCTTGAGCGATTTAAAGACCTGCGCGGTGTGCTTGATGCTTCCCCCGAGGAGCTTGAAGATATCAATGGCATCGGGGCTGTTAATTCGTTCGGCATCCGTTTCGCGCGCGAGGTTGGAGTCGAATATCTCAGGCTGAAAGCCGTCAAGAAGCCGGTGCTTGGCTCACAGGGCGCCGCCATGGAATACCTGTACACATCCATGGGCGGTCTCAAGAAGGAAATGTGCAAGGCACTGTTTCTCAACAGCCAGAATGAGCTGTTGGCAGAGGAAACCATCTCGGAAGGCACGGTCAATGCCAGCCCGGTGTTTGCCCGCGAGGTAATAGAGGCGGCGCTCCGGCATAAAGCTGCCGCATTAATTTTCGCCCATAACCACCCATCGGGCAACTATTCCCCCAGCCGGGATGACAAAGCTGTTACCCGTGAATTAGTGATGGCAGCCGGCGTTATGGGACTGAGGGTGCTTGACCATATTATCATTGGGGATCGCGCGCATTATTCCTTTGCCGAATGTGGGCTGATAGCGCAGTACGAAGTGGAAACCGAAGGAATCAAACGCAGGCCGGTTTGACTTAAATTGATCCCAAGGGAATATGCAAGGACATTACCGGCATGGGCAGATGGGGCAATGGCGACGTTGAGGTTGGCCTGGACAGCTTGGATATGCTTGACGATGGGATGGCGGTTATCGAGCAGGCGTTCAGATTGCAAAACGTAGAGTGAAAAAGAAACTTTTTAACGATTGCCAGAACCTTTTTACGATTACCCGATTAAGCCGCAAGGGGGTGTGCATTTCTTGTGACGATGACAGCTGAAGCAGCGTGGGCGACCGCTCCGACTAATTTCCAGACAAAAAAGCTTTCTCGGTCAACTCATGACCGCAGAAAGCCCTTGTATCAGACATCTTTTTGAGTGACACTCCGCCCTCAGCTGGCGACAAGTACCCTGTGGCAGGGTTTGATTACCTGAAGGATTTGCGTTTCCCACTGCCAACGTCGCCGCTTTTACAGACATCCGGCGCTCCTTCAACCGTGGTCTTTGGTGTGGGGGTAGCCAGCCGGTTATTCATTTCGCCCCGGTTCTTGTCAGGTCGTACCTGCCTTTACTGCAGCACTTCCCTGGCAACGGTGAGTCCCCGCACCTCGATAGCCCCCGCCGTTTTCAACGCCGTGGCGCAGGCATTGAGTGTAGCACCCGATGTGGAGACATCATCTATCAGTAATACCCGCTTGCCTCGCAAGTTCTCATTTTTGCAGACAAAAGCTCCTGTGACGAGGTGTTGTCGCTCAAGGACGCTGGTGGTGCGTGCTAGTGGGGTGGTGTGACGGGCGCGCTGCAGGGTGTTGGCAATCATCGGCAGCCCCAGGCGGAGGCCGAGATGAGATGCCAGCAAGTCCGACTGGTTGTAGCCTCGTTCCTTGAGTCTGCGCCGGTGCATTGGTACAGGCACTAGCACATCAACTGGAACTGGGTGGCGCTCAATGTACTGCGCCATGATGGAGGCCAGTGGATCTGACAGCACTCGGATGTTTTGGTATTTCAACTTGTGGATGGCTTCCCGTGCCAGCCCTTGGAATCTGAGCGGAGACCGTATGCTGTCGATGACCATAGCCCGCCTTGTACAGTCGCGGCAGACAGAGTCTGTTTGTACTGGCAGACCGCAGCATGGGCATAGAGGTCCATTCAGCACCGGCAGATATCCAAGGCAGGCGGGACAGATAATAGCCCCCTCCTTCCCGCATCCGATACAAAACTGAGGGAAGAAAAAGTCAATAGCGGCAAGCGCCAGTTGCTTGATACATGAAGGCACGGTGTTCCACGCACGTCAGCTATGACTGGGTCATGCTGTTCTGGCGCACACGGCTACTATTGGCGCCGTTCATTATCGGTTCGTTGATGTATATATCACCGTTTCTGATTTTGATGTTATAGCCGCATTCAGGACTCGTGCAAACCCAGGCTTTGTACTGAATAGGCGCGCCCTGTCCGCCAAAATCGGAAAGGGGAACCAAGTCGCCCGCGTGGCATTTCTGGCATTTGGGTATAGCGCATTGTTCCATGATAAACCACCTCCCAGCCGTGATTTTTGGCAAGTATACAATACGGGCGAAAGGTTGGCAATATTGTGTGTGAGTCCAGTACATACGGTTTGAACCGCCTGGGGCATTTTTAAATCAGGCGCGCAGGGAAGTTGAAAACAGGCGGGTGTATATCGGCACGGAGGGGGTAAGCCGGCTCTGCATCAGGCTGATGGAGGTGACGGAAAACGTCTGAGCGGTAAAAGTGGCTTTTCCGGCTGACGCTTCCAGGCGGCGTTTGTCATTGGGAATGGATTCGTTGTGTAGCCGTGCCAGCGTCAGGTGCGGCCGGAAGGCGCGCTTCTCTGAAATGAATCCGGCCTGCGACAACCTCGCTTCGAGGTGTTTTTGCAGTGCGGCGAGTTTGGTGATATCCCCGCCCAGTCCCGCCCACAGCACACGAGGCTGCAAAAAATTTGGGAAAGCGCCGATGCCTTTGAGCGTCAGATCAATAAATGAGAATTCGCCAGCAGTCAGTCTAATAGCATTTTTGACGCTGTCAATCCTTGACAAAACCACTTCATCCAAGAAGCTGATGGTCAGGTGGATGTTGTCAGGCGATACCCAACGGGCGGCGCGATTCGCCGAGGCCTTCTTGAGCTGCGCCTGCAGTTTTGCCAGTTCCTCCATGGCGGCAGTCGGCAATTCTGCGACGATGAAAAGGCGAGCTGTTTCCGGGGTGACCATTACAACCCGAACAACCCGGCGGCATTGCCACCGAGGATGGCAGCCTCCGCTGTCGTTTTAAGGGAAAGTCTCCTGATTTCGGCTAATGCCCTGGATTGTGGCATCAGCGGGTAGTCGCTGCCGAACAGAATTCTGTCCTCTCCCATTAGGTCGGCCACCTGGCGGTAAATGGTGGCGTCGTAAAGATAGGATGAAGCAGCGCTGTCGAACCATGTATTGGATAGAACCTTTTTGACCTCCGGCATCAGGCCGTAAAACGGCATGCCGCCGCCCCAGTGCGCCAGCAAAACACGGAGTTTCGGGTGGCGGGCGATGAACGGGTATAAAACTTCGGGAGTGATGACTTCTTTGCCGGGATAGGCGTGCCCTACCGGCTCGGAGGCGTGGAAAAGGCAAACCGAGCGATGTTCAGCCAGCGTTTTTACAATCGGTGTCCAGATATTGTCAAAGGCAATGTCAATGGTGGTGGGGTGCGGTCTCAGCTCCCCCAGTCCGCGCAGGCCACCCCTAAGGCAGCGCTCAAGTTCGTCGATAGAGTCCCTGCCATCTTCAGGCTTGATTACGGCCAGTCCGATAAGGCGTTCCGGATAGCGCGCAACAGATTCCATGATGTAATCGTTGGACTCACGGCATAATTCCGCATGAGACCATGCGAAGCCGCATGCTATGGACATGTCAATACTAGCATTGTCCATACTCTCAATGAGATCCTCCGCACTGACCATCCTGGCCGATGGGCTTTCGTAAAGTGTCGCAAACCCGGCATCGAGTTCGAGCCAGCGTCGTCGGTCGGCTATAATCTGCGGGGGAAAAATATGGGTGTGAGCGTCAATTATCACGCGCGGATTATAGCATAAAAAAACGAGAGGACGGATTCAAGTCCATCCTCTCGTGAGCCAGAACAAGCGATAGGCTACTTCTTGTCGGTTTTACCTTCGCTGGTGGATGCCGTGGTGCCCGTTCCTCTCTCTTCAGCGACCTGGCTGATCTTGACTACCAGCTGGTCGGGCAGTGCCATGACGGTGACGCCGTCGCCGATGATGAGATCGCGTACGGAAATCGCCTGGCCGACTTCGGCCAGCACGCTTAGGTCGACCTCGATCTGCGGAGGCAGATTGTCCGGCAGGCTTTCGACATCAAGCTCGTTGAGGATCTGCTCAATAATGTTGTTTTTTGTCTTCAGGGCGGGAGCGGTGCCTTTGAAGACGATGGGCAGGTTCACGCGAATCTTTTCGGATTTATTGACTTGGTACAGATCTACATGCACCAGCTCGCCAGTGATGACGTTGCGCTGAATCTCGCGAATGAAGACGTTGCGGGATTCCGTTTCGCCGGCTACCATGATTGATAGCAGGCGGGTAGTGCCCTTGCGGGCGATCATACTCCGAATCTCAGCGGTGTCGCACTGCAACGCCAGCGAATCAATGCCATTCCCGAAAAGATGGGCCGGTGTCTGTCCCTGGCGGCGCAGGAAGCGCGTCTTTTTTCCAAGAATCTCTCTCTTTTGTGCTTTCAAAGCTGCTTCAGCCATTTAAGCCTGCCTCCGATACTTGCTTATTGTCGGGGAATCAGATTAATCCCCAGTCATTGTATCCCTGTTTTATTACCGCCAGATATTCCGGTGACGGTTTGCCCTCGTCTTTTTGCCCCTTTTGCACTAACGTTACCGCTTCCAGCGCGGCACCGGTGTCGGGGAAGACCACAACCCTGGTGACGCTATATCCGTCACCCTCGTAGCGGGCGAGCTTTTCCATGTCCTGCTCAGACAATTCATATACGCCGCCCAGCACACGATCCCCGCGGGACTGCCGGATACTGGCCACGGCACCGTTCCAAGAACGTGACCAGCCCGCAAATACCAACTTGTAGTTGGGAAGTACGGCGCTGAAGCGCGCTCTAGCCTGCGGCGCCCGCTCCGCCATCTGCTTGCGGCTAAGGTTTGAAGCGAAGGCAAAATAATACACGCAGCAGGGTCCTTTCCCAAAGCTCATATGTTAGCGGATTTTGGCTTCGCCGTCAAAGCGCGTCCCGACCGGCGCCGCTTTAATTGTTTTTCTCCTGTTGATACAGACCTTCCGGCAGAGAGCGGCTTCTTCGCGAAAGGCGCAAGTAAAACGTCCCCCTCACTCTATGTGTTTCCGCAGAGTGAGGGGGATTCTCGTACTTCCTAGTCTAAGGTTTTCGAAACGGTGGATACCAGCAACGGGCGCTTGTCGGCGGCCTGGTAGTAGTCGATAAAGTCCTTTATCAGCTGGCTGTCGCCGACGAAGGCCCTCGCAAACTGGTACGAAATCGTCTGGTACAGCAGTTCGGCCTTGACGGTGTAGGGCCCGTTCCCGCTAAGACTCACCTGATAGGTTACCTGGTCGCTTCCGCCGACAAAGTTGGCATCGGTCAGGGCATCCCCGTGGACGGCGGCGTCAGGGACAACGTTGTTCTTGTCAAAACCGATGGGAAGCAGGCGGTTGTCTTTGAGATAGGACGCGCCTTTGAGGATGTTGTAAGCGATTTTACCGGTGGTGTCGGCCATGATGGCTTCGTAAATCTGCACCTGTTCCGGCGAGGTGATGATGTCGTAGTGTGGCTCAAAGGCGTTGTTGCTGGCATCGGCGTCATTGCCAGTGATGCTGCCGTCGGCGTTGGGTTTGCCGGATTCGAAAACTACTCTGCCGGTGCTGTCGGTAACGGTGAAGTGTATCCAGACGCGGCGGGAAGGGAATCCGGTGGGGAACTTGTGTCCGGTCTGATTGACTACGGAAAGTGTTACTGACAACAGGCCATTTTCGATAGAGCTGTCGATTATCGATATGTTACCGGCCCGCCCGCCAATTTGATCTTTTGCAAGCTGAGCAGTGGCAGCTAGCTGCTCGGCTGAGGCAGTCAGTCCCAGCTGCTCAACGTTTTCACTCATTATGTCAAGGATAATACTGTTGCCGCCGACTACAGAGTGCCTGGAGACAGAATTACGCGACTGGAGTGTGGAGGGCTCGTTTGCTATAGCGCCAGAGCCAGCGGGAAGCATATGGCAAGACTGGCAGGGAGCCTGCTGTGCCGGATTGGGATTGGAGCCAAAAGCGGAGGCCTTCCATTCAAGGTATGGAACCTGCTCCGGGAAAAGGCCGGTGATGTTGCCGGATGCATCTATTATGGGGGTATAAACGGTATGGCAGGGGGCGCATAACGCGGCTTCGCTCATATGAGCGCCCTGTACCGGAGTGAAGCCCACTGCCTGTTGCATGGTGTCGGTAAGCGGGTTGGCGTAAGGACCGTAGATTACGCGGTCGGGGGCGGATTTTGAGGTATCAATTTTGTATTCGCCGCCGAAGGTTTCAGCCGTGCCCAGTCCTGCGGCCTGTATCTGATGGCATAGCGTACACGAAGTGCCGTCCATGGCGGCCTTGTGGAGCGGATTTGAGGCATTCAGAAAGCCATTACCCATCATGTTGGTCGATGTGCCATCAACCTTTGCCTGGGTGAGCGCCATAGGCATGTGGCAGGTAGCGCAGGTCTCTTCAATGGCACCAGCCAGCTCCGGCAGGTTGGCGGCTTCCGAGGCGACTGTAGCCAGGAAATACGGGTCGCGGGCGGCGTTGGCCATGATGGTTGAGCGCCATTGGGTGTCCATGGAGATGTCGGCGCCGGCGGTGTTTTGGAGATTGGTATGGCAGGCGGCGCAATCACCGGAGCCGGCGAAAAGGCTGGTGGTGAATTGTACCAGAGAGTCTCCGCGGTCATCGGGCGTGCCGGTATTGCAGGAGCCGGCCAGTACCAGCATCAGTGCGGCTGATGCGTACAGGATAAACTTTAAAGAATGAACAGAGCGATTCATACTAAATACCCTCACTGTAACGTTTAGACGATATTCTCATGCTGTGCCGCATTGGAACACCAACTGTCATTCAGATAGTAAACGATATCTTCTGCAAATTCAAGGGGTTGTAATAGCAGTCGCTTATTTAGGATCCATGTCGAGCCGGCCGGAAAAGTTTTGAAAAATTTTCGTAAATTCGTAAATTTGACTCAAAACTATTGACAAGCGTGTCTCCAATGATCTATCCTAGCTACAAATTAGCCATAAGGAGGTGTTTCAATGTCTACTCAGGGTTATTGTGTAAAATGCCGCGAGAAGAAAGAGATCAAGAATCCCAAATCCATCGTCTTGAAGAATGGTCGTCCCGCCACCCAGGGCACTTGCCCCACCTGTGGTACCAAGGTCTTCAAGATCGGCAAGTAACCAGTATTAGACTTGTCTGTGAATAAAAGAGGCTCTGTACGCAGAGTCTCTTTTATTTTCCGCATTGTAACCGATGTGTCCGGTCTGTTCTGTTACCGATGTCCCTGGTTTGTACTCGGTCGTGCAGCTCTCCCCCTGCGGGAGAGATTGAGAGAGGGGTACAAACCTGACGATACCGCTGGACGCTGGATTCTTCATCGTGTCATTGCGGGCTTGTTTCTCCATCCAAAGGTTTCATACTCACCCTGCCCTCTCCCATCGAAGGAGAGGTGCGCCATCTCCCGCCGCAAGTTTGTGCAGCTCTCCACTTGCGGGAGAGATTGAGAGAGGGGTACAAACCTGACGATACCGCTGGATTCCGGTTCGCACAGGTAGTTTGTACCAGCTATGATACGCAACTCTTCGCTTATACCACGGTAAGTTGACAAGTAAACTTTATACGGCTAGAATAAGCGCTAAGGTTTACATGTAAACTTAATCTGTGAAGGTGAGCCATGAGAGAAAAAACGGACAAAATTGCGGGAACATTTGACGAAGAAATCATCAGAGTAAAAAACCTGACTAAGGATTACGGGCAGAACCGTGGCGTTTTTGACATCAGCTTCAACGTTAAAAAAGGCGAGATTTTTGGCTTTCTGGGACCGAACGGCGCGGGTAAGACCACTACCATCCGGCACTTGCTGGGGTTCAGCAGGCCTCAGAGCGGCGCAACGGAAATTCTGGGATTAGACTGCTGGAAACATCCGGAAAAGGTGCAAGAACGCCTCGGCTACCTTGCCGGTGAAATCGCCTTTCCCGACAACATGACCGGTTGGCAGTTTATCAAACAGATTGCGGAGAGACGCGGCATGAGTGATTTGAAACCCGCGCAGGATCTGTGCGAATACTTTCAACTCAAACCGCACGGCGAACTTAAACGGATGAGCAAGGGTATGAAACAGAAAACCGCGCTGGTAATCGCCTTCATGCACGACGCCGACACGATTATTCTGGACGAGCCGACCAGCGGGCTGGATCCCCTGATGCAAGACAGATTCTGCCAGCTTGTCGCGCGCGAAAAAACAAAAGGCAAAACGATTTTGATGAGCAGCCACATGTTCGACGAAGTCGAAAAAACCTGCGACCGCGTCGCAATCATCAAACAGGGTAAAATCATCGCGCAAATCGGAATGAACGAAATCAAACACAACAAAGACAAGGAATATGAAATCCGCTTTAAAACAAAAGAGCAGGCGGAAAGCTTCGCAAAACTCAAATTCAGAATCACCGGGGAAAAGTTTGAAAAAAACCGCGTCAACGTTCTCATAAACAACGCCGAGTGGGACGTGGTAATCGCCGAAATTCACAAACGCAATGTCGAATACATGAGCGAGATCAAGTTCACACTGGAAAAATACTTCATGAACTATTACAAAGAGGATGATAAAAATGAAGCTGCTGTCTAAATCCGAGCTTAAACAAAGTTTCCGCAACAACCGGGGGTTGTGGATGATAATGACCGGCGTCGTGTGCTTTTTCGTGGTGGTGATGACCGCTGTGATGCCGGGGATGATAGACAGCGGCGGCGCAGCTGGCCAAGGCAGGCCGGGTGGCATGGGCAACGTCACCATGCTCGAGATGTACCGCAACATGATTTTCGGCATGATGGGAATTATTCTGATGCTGATTTACGCAATCGCCACCGGCAACAAGCTGGTTGTGAACGAAGTCGACCGCGGCACGATGAGCTTCACGCTCAATACGCCGGTTACGCGCCGGCAGGTCATTTTTTCAAAGGCTCTGTTTTATATCGTGTCGCTTGTCACGATGTGCGTGACGATCGGTTTGGTGGCATCCGGGATGAGCGCGCTCATGGGCGTAGGCCTGGATTACGGCAAATTCTGGCTGCTGATTTCAGGATTTACGCTGTACGGCCTCGCGGTCAGCGGGATCTGCTTTGCTGCAAGTTGCTGGTTTGATAAAAGCGGGCAGGCGCTCATGATTGGCGCCGGACTGCCAGTTGCCTTTTTCGTGCTGAACTCGCTTTCCTCGCTCGACGGCCTGGGCTTTTTGAAGTACTTCTCATTAAACACCCTCTTCGACACCGCCGCGGTTGTAAGCGGCGGAAGCTTCGCCGGCGCCTTTATCGCGATGTTTGCGATTGCCATGGCACTCTATATTGCTGGGATAAACAAATTTCTCAAAAAGGATTTGCCGTTATGAAAAGCACAGCGAAAACCCTGCCTCCGTCTCCAGATGAAATTATCATGCAGCTTAAAAAGACGATTCGACTCGCCGAGCGTATTCAGCTGCGTCTTCAAAATGAGGAAATTACGCCGGCGCAGACGCGCGTGCTCTTCCCGATAATCCGCGACGACTGCGGCTACACGATTCAAGAATTAAGCACGATGGGCGGCATTACAAAAGGCTTGGTTTCGCGCGTAATCGCCGATCTCGAAGGCAAAGGCTTCGTCGAACGCGACGGAAAAAACAAAGGCCAGACACGCGGCATAAAAATCATTTTAAGCCCAAAAGGCCTCGACTTTGCCAAAAAGAAGAAGGCGCAAATGCATGAAACAGAAAAACGCCTTGATGGCAAAATTACCCGTGACGACATGGCAACTTTTTACCGCGTACTCGAAGTGCTCTCAAATCAGCCTGTGTAGGATTATGAGTTGATGAGTTTTGGGGCCGGAACGACATGAGGAGAGGGGAGGAAGCTAACTGCCAATAGTTGATCTCTGAATGTTTCCAACTCGGCGGTTTGACATTCTTTGCCGCTCCGTCTATATTGGCATTGCGCGGCGCTGGTGCCCGCATTAAGGGAGCGCGAGATGAAAGCCTACGGTGAGCCGGTTGTCGTCGATAAGCTTCCCCGGCTGAATGAGTATGGAGCAGACGATCTCTTCATCTGTTGCTCCAGTTTTGAAGACCGGAGTGTTTCCGGCGCGCTGTGTTTTGCCTCTGGATTCCGCGTACGCTACAGTATCGTGTTCGTCATTGAAGACCCCTTTTACGGCAAGGAAGTCGATGCCAACCTTTCCAAACTCCAGGCGCACCTGACCCGTCATACTGCCGAGGGCGTGTATATCATCCGTTGTCAGCGCGACAACCCGGCGGAGGCCATCAACCAGCTTAAAAATATCTGGACCAGGTGCAAACCCAAGGATGCCGACGAGCCGTTTATTACCATAGACATCAGCGGCTTCACCAAGATTTACCTGCTACAGCTGCTGTATTTTATCGTTGCCGAACAGAACATGGGCATCCCGCGCATTATTCATACTACCCAGTCCTATACTACGACTAAACTCACCCGCGGCGTGGAGCAGATAACCACGGTGTCAAATTTCTTTGGTACGATTTCTATGGAAAAACAGACGCTGTTGGTGCTGCTGCTGGGGTTCGAGCCGGACCGCTCGCTGTCGGTGTGGAAGCACTTCAACCCGGCGCGTACCATCGCGCTCATCAGCAATCCTCCCCGCGACGGGCAGATGGACTATCTGGAGTATGCCAGGAAGAACAATGCCCTTCTGCTCCAGCAGGAGGGCGTAGAGGTGCGTGACGTGCCTCCGGATGATCCCTACGGCGTAAGGAATGCGCTGGAAAGTATTTATCATGAAGTCCGCGATACCTTCAACGTGGTTATCGGACCGTTCGGCACCAAGCCGCAAACGGTGGGGGTGTTCCTGTTCTGCCTGGAGCATCCCAAGGTGCAGGTTGTCTATTCCTATCCCACCAGTTATACCAGCTCTTACCTGCAGCGCCAACCGGGAGTGACGCTACAGTTGCCGATGTCGCCCGCCGTAGGTGTGGACATCCGCCGCCTTGCCGCCAGGCGCGCCGTGGAAGAAGAGTAGGTTTTTGTCAACTCTTTTGTCTAGACATTGTCTGTGTGACTGAGTTATAACTGAGCTGATGGTCTTTTGTCCATTGACAATCCCTGTCAAAGATTGTACACTGTCCGCATTATGACGGAACCGACAACTTACAGCGTCAATGAAGCAGCCCAGAAGCTCAATGTCTGCACGCGCACTATCAGGCGCCATATCAAATCCGGCAAGCTGAAGGCCGAACTGGTCAAAGGCAGTTTCGGCGATGAGTACCGTATATTGTCACTGCCTTCACAGCTGGACGGCGTTGCTGAAAGTGAAAAAGAACGCGCGCTGGATAGGACGGCCGTTGACAAAGCGACTTCTCTGCATGTCGCCGAAAGCATGGACATTATTCGGGAGTTGCAGGAGAAAAATCTGGCGCTGGCGGCACAGCTCGGCGCCGCCGCCGAGCGCATTCGCGCCTTAGAAGGGCAGGTGAAGCTGCTGGAAGCCCCAAAAGAGGCTGGGGCGGCTCATCTGCCATGGTGGAGGCGCCTCTTCGCAAAAAAATAGCCGCATTTTGTGTTGTGCGGCTTCAGGTTGTCTGTTGGTGCCGGGGGAGGGGGTCGAACCCACAAGGATTTCTCCGGAGGATTTTAAGTCCTCTGCGTCTGCCTATTCCGCCACCCCGGCATAGAATGTATTTTACTGTTTAATCAACATGCCTTCAACTTTGGAGTCTCCGCTATACCACTAAGAGACATCCGATAAGTTGTCTTTTCGTGGTTGGCAGAGTCTGGTTTGAGTTTATACACCATGCGAGGTTGTACTTGATTGTACTGTCTGAGTCTGGATAACACACTTATCGTTATATTTATGAACTGACACTTGATTAACAAGTTTGCATACGGTTGCCCGATCAAGAATCCATGAGCGACGCCCGACTTTTACGAGCAAGGGCGACAAGGCGTGCTCCTAAGCTATTTATCTTTTTCAATCACGCCCCATATTCCAAGCAGAAATCCTGCAACTCCAATGATGATGAATGCTACAAAAACTGGCATTAGTCCGTACCAAGACAACGCTTGCGAAAAAGACGCAAGCCCAGTATTCATTGCCAATACACCGAATGATAATATTGCTGCTGCTGCGCCTAGCGTGCCTGACACCATTAGCATCCCGCCAAAAATCATTTTTTCATTTTGATCACCTCATCTTTGTAGGCGTATACAACCGCAATAAGCTCCATGAAACAGCGTTCACGACTTTCTTTTCCAGTATACTACCTCAAAGTGTATGAGTTCAATATCTTGTATGATCCAATATCTGTTTGAACTTATACACTGGCTTAAATTGCCGCTATGCTCTCCGGATGTGTTGATGTGAGAGATGATTTTACTCAACGATGACAGTCTTTGATGTTGCGCGGGTATTGACGGGATGAAGCGCAGAAAAAACGGAACGAAGTCAGCCGCGGCGCGAAACTAAAAGGCGACGAGCGGATTCGAACCGCTGATGGGGGTTTTGCAGACCCCTGCCTTGCCACTTGGCGACGTCGCCATATCAGGCGGGTTAAAAAAAGTGGAGCGGAAGACGAGACTCGAACTCGCGACCTTCTCCTTGGCAAGGAGACGTTCTACCACTGAACTACTTCCGCCTGTTATAGAACCTATTGGTGCCGAGAGAGAGATTTGAACTCTCACGAACGATAAAGTTCACTAGCCCCTCAAGCTAGCGTGTCTGCCATTCCACCATCTCGGCGCTGGCAGGAGTGGAAGGACTCGAACCCTCGACCGGCGGTTTTGGAGACCGCTGCTCTACCAACTGAGCTACACTCCTAGCTCAATCCATGATAGCATAAATTGTTAAAAGGGACAGCCATCCCAATCCACGACAAGGGATATTCTATCGGCTGATGCGCTTCATGTCAAGAGTAAATACGGTGCGGGGGAGACTGCTTCGCCGCGCAGGTTTCATGGCGTTGTTTTTGCTGCCGCTGCTAGGGGCAGAACGAATACGGTGGGCGCCTGGTGCTTTCCATACCGGGACGAATTGACACTTCCCATGCGGTGAATCTAGAATAATTGATTGAAAGAAGGTGTATATTTGTATCAGAAAAGTGTGCTTCCCAACGGTCTGCGCGTTATTTCGGAAACCATGCCGCAAACCCGCTCGGTGTCCATCTGTATCCTGCTGGGAGTGGGTTCACGCTACGAAGGCAGCCGGATTGCCGGTATTTCGCACTTTATCGAACACATGCTGTTTCGTGGCACGTCCACCCGTCCTACATCCTGCGATATCTCTGAAGCCATTGAGGGTGTCGGCGGCATTCTGAACGGCGCCACCGATCGGGAGAGCACGGTTTATTGGTGTAAAATCGCCCGGCCGCATTTTGAATTGGCGCTGGACGTGCTGTGCGATATGCTGCTCAATTCCAAATTTGATACGGACGACGTGGAAAAAGAACGCACGGTCATCATCGAAGAAATCAACATGTGCTACGACACCCCCTCTACCAAGGTTGGGCTGATTGCCGAGCAGCTGTTGTGGCCCGGCTCGCCGCTGGGGCGCGATATTGCCGGCACCCGAAAGAGCGTTTCCGGTATTTCGCGCGGCGACCTGCTGGACTTTGTCGCCGGACATTATCTGCCGGCTAACACCGTTGTTTCCATCGCGGGCAATATCAAACACACCGATGCCGTGAAGGCGGTAGGGAAATATCTGGGAGGCTGGACAGGGAATGGACAGCGTCCGGGTTTCAAGGCCTACAAAGCAAAGCCGGCGAAAAGGGTGAAAATCGAGAAGCGCGACATCGAACAGACGCACCTTTGTCTGGGGCTTCCCGGGTTGTCCAATTCCGACCCGCGGCGGTTCACTCTGGACATGATTAACGTTATACTGGGCGAGGGTATGTCCAGCCGTTTGTTCGCGGAGGTTCGTGACAAACTGGGGCTGGCCTATAGCATACAGAGCTATGTGGACCACCTGGCTGATACTGGTTCGCTGGTGGTCTATGCCGGGGTGGACACCGCCAAGTCGGAACTGGCGCTGGAAGCCATTATTCATCAGCTGATGCGTTTTAAAACCGAAAAACTTGCTGCGGCGGAACTGTCCAAGGCCAAGGAGATGATTAAGGGGCATCTGATGCTCAGGCTCGAGGACAGCCGCAATGTGGCGGCCTGGCAAGGTAGCCAGGAGATTAACCGCGGCGAAATTCTCACTGTTGACGAAGTTATCGCGCAGGTGGATGCCGTGACTGCCGCTGACATCAGGAAGCTGGCGGCGGAATTGATAGCTCCGGATAACATGCGGCTGGCGGTGGTGGGGCCGAAACAGGACGGGGACAAGCTGAGAAAACTGGTGGCAGACTGAGAGTTGGCGCTGATTATGTAAAGATAAAGGGGCAAGCTGTTAGCGGGAAATTTGTTCTATTAGGTGTTCACGGAGCGCTATTGGCGTCTGCGCAGCGTGTTACCTCTTAACCTTCCGACTGTAAGGCGTAGACGATGCCCGACGTTATGATCCTGTCGTCCTCGGTAA
This sequence comes from Dehalococcoidia bacterium, assembly GCA_009779255.1. Classification (GTDB taxonomy): domain Bacteria; phylum Chloroflexota; class Dehalococcoidia; order Dehalococcoidales; family UBA1222; genus WREQ01. The sequence continues at coordinate 23,799 of WREQ01000007.1, read as the reverse complement.
AAAGAATGTGCATGTGAATAACTCGGTCTAAAATTCACGTTTTTTATAGAACGACACCGACAGACGGTATGAAACGAACACGAAGAATATCAGCATTGCAGCCGCGATAGGAATCGCCAGTCCGCTCTCAAATATCGCCGTGAGGAAACCATCCAGCCGTAAACTATGTCTCCCAGCGATAATATAACGAAATACCCCGCCATGATAGCGGCGAATGGAACAATAGACAAAAATTTTGCCTTAGCTTGATCGTGGTCGTCTTGCCCGCACCGTTAGTCCCGATGAAACCCATGATGTATCCGCTTGGCACATCAAAGCTTACGTCGTTCAATGTGAATGTGGGATAGCTTTTGCGCAGTCTGCGTACCTCTAAGATATTATTCATATTCCGTCTCCCATAACAGATTTAATCTTTTGAAATATCTTCTGTTTTCGCAGCTGCGATCACGGCGCTCAACCCGTTATCCGCTTTATGCAATGCATTCTCCCTTGCCAGCTCTGAATTGTGCGGAAGGACAAAACAGCCTTTGCCATGCACATTCGCAATGAAGCCCTCTTGTTCAAGGTCACTGTAAGCCCGCGTTGTCGTGATAACGCTGATTTTCAAATCCCGCGCAAGCTGTCGGATAGATGGTAATACGGCGTCTTCTTTCATTCCCCTGAGAAGATTGATGCCTTGACTTGCTCCTTTATCTGTTTGTATATAGGGACACCGGAGCGGTTTGATACGATAATCTTCATCGTGCGCCTCTTTCCGCAATAACACTATATACAGTATGTGCGATAGAATCGGTATTGTCAGGGGTGGAGATAAAAACATTTTTGCATCTAAGAAAGAACCGCACAAAAAATTCGCTGACTTGCCGATTTCCCCAGCTATCCACGGATTTCATTTTTCAAAAACATGGTTAATATCCGAATGGTCATTGACAAGCCGAATTTTAACAATCAGCCATTGATGAAAAAATACTCAAGAAGAAAACGCTTGTCTATCACAAAGTGAAAAGTATAATCAGGAATATTCGCAGATAATTTAATAGTGAAAGATAATCATATTGCTATTCTGATATAAAGAGAAGCCCTCGACAGATGTCGAGGGCTTCTTGTTTTGTCCAGTGATTGTCCAGAGCTGGGCTCTAGTACATATCCCCCATGCCGCCCATGCCGCCGGCACCGGCGGAAGGAGCCTTCTCCTTCTCCGGAATGTCGGCCACCAGCGACTCGGTTATCAGCACCATGCCAGCGATGGAGGCGGCGTTTACCAGCGCCGAGCGCACCACCTTAGTGGGATCGATGATGCCGCTCTCAACCATGTTGACGAACTCGCCGGTTTCGGCGTTGTAGCCGACGCCTTTGGCGCTCTTCTTGACGTTGTCTACGATAACGGCGCCGTCCTTGCCGGCGTTGATGGCAATCCAGCGAATCGGCTCTTCCACAGCCTTGCGGATTATGTTAACTCCGGTGGCCTCATCGCCAACGGCATTCAGCTTGTCCAGTACTGGCAGTGCGTTAATCAGGCCGATGCCGCCGCCGGGCAGGATGCCTTCCTCCACCGCGGCACGGGTGGCGGACAGAGCGTCCTCAACACGGTGCTTCTTCTCTTTCATCTCGGTCTCGGTAGCCGCACCGACTTTGATGACGGCCACGCCGCCGGCCAGACGAGCCATGCGCTCTTGGAGTTTTTCGCGGTCAAAGTCGCTGTCGGTCTCTTCAATCTGAGCCTTGAGCTGCTTGATGCGATCCTGGATGTCATCTGCCGAACCTTTGCCCTCAATGACGGTGGTCTTGTCCTTGTTGACCTCGACGCGGCGGGCGCGGCCCAGATCCTCAACGGTGATGGAATCCAGTTTGCGGCCGACATCTTCCGAAATGACCTTGCCACCGGTGAGGATGGCGATGTCCTCCAGCATAGCCTTGCGGCGATCGCCGAAGCCGGGGGCCTTGACAGCTATGACATTCAGTGTACCCTTGAGCTTGTTGACCACTAGAGTGGCCAAGGCTTCGCCGTCGACATCGTCGGCGATAATCATCAGGTTTTTGGTCACCTGCAATATGCGCTCCAGCGAGGGCAGAATATCCTGAATGGAGGAAATTTTCTTATCGGTGATCAGCAGATAGGCGTCGTCCATGTTGGCTTCCATGCGGGCGGCGTCGGTGACAAAGTAGGCCGACACATAGCCGCGGTCAAACTGCATGCCCTCGACATACTCGGTCTCAAACTTGGTGCCTTTGGACTCCTCAATGGTAATAACGCCGTCTTTGCCCACCCTGTCTACGACATCGGCAATCAGGTTGCCGATCTCAGCGTCCTTGGCGGTGATGGTGGCCACCTGTACGATCTGTGCTTTACCATTGACAGGAGTGGACGCGAGTTTAAGCTCTTCCACTACAGCGGCGGTAGCCTTCTCAATGCCGTGCTTGAGCGCTATCGGCTCAGCGCCGGCGGCGATATTTTTGAAACCCTCGCTGATGATGGCCCAAGCCAGCACGGTGGAAGTGGTAGTACCGTCTCCCGCGGCGTCATTGGTCTTGGAAGAGGCTTCCTTTACCAGTTGCACGCCCATGTTTTCGAAAGGATCGGGCAACTCAATGTCTTTGGCGATGGTCACGCCGTCATCAACGATGGAAGGTGCGCCCCATTTCTTGTCCAGGGCTACGGGGTGTCCCTTGGGGCCGAGGGTGACGCGCACGGCGGATGCCAGTGTGTCAACGCCTTTTTTGAGCGCGCGGCGCGCCTCTTCGCCGAAAATAATCTGTTTCGCCATTTTTCTACTCTCCTTACTTAACGGCCTTCTTGGCCAGGATGTCGCTTTCGCGCAGGATAATCAGATCTTCACCTTCGAGCTTGATTTCCGTGCCGCCGTACTTGGCGTAAATCACGATGTCGCCCACCGCGACTTCCAGAGGGATGCGTCCGCCCTTGTCATCGCGCTTGCCGTCGCCTACCGCCAGTACCTCGCCTTCCTGTGGTTTCTCCTTGACGGTGTCGGGCAGCACGATGCCGCCTTTGGTCACTTCCTCCCGCGCCAGGGGTTTGACCAGGATGCGTTCTCCCAGTGGTTGGATTGCAGATGCCATGCCTGTACCTCCTTGTCCTTTCGCTGATGTAGTCTTGAATATTTTAGCAATCTCTGGGGGAGACTGCTAACAGATATAATATCCGAAGTTGACTATTCCCGCAAGTCATTAATACTAAGCGGATGGCAATGAAACAGGCTCAGACAAAGAACAACGGCAAAAACGCGCAAAATCTCTTTCAATATGCTGAAATCCTGCTAAAATAATCTTAATCCCGGTATTACATCCATGTCAGGACAGCTGAAGCGTCCGGCAATGGCGTGAAAATAGCCGCAGGCGGCGGTCATAGCGGCGTTGTCGGTACACAGCGATGGCTCCGGAATAAGTACCGGAACCGGCGATTGTTGTCTTAACTGCTCCCGCAACAGGCGGTTGGCGGCTACTCCGCCGGAGAGCAGGATTTGTCTTGCTCCGCATTCAACTGCGGCATCAATTGTCTTGTCCACCAGTACGCTTACCACCGCCTGACGGAAGCTGGCGGCGGCATCGTTGACATTGTCAATTTTGCCCTCTTCAACCATGCGGTAGACGGCGGTCTTGACGCCGCTGAAGCTGAAATTATGTGTGCCGGGCAGCAACGCGCGCGGCAGGTTGATGACTGGTTCGCCGGATAACGCCGCCCTGTCGATAGCCGGCCCGCCAGGGTAGCCCAATCCCAGGATACGGGAAGCCTTGTCAAAGGCTTCGCCAGCGGCGTCGTCGAGCGTTCTTCCAAGCAGGGTGTAATCGCCGTGGCCGCGCATCAGCACCAGGTCGGTGTGTCCACCTGAAACTATCAGGCATAGCAGTGGAAATACCGGCTCTGCTTCTCCCAGCCAGTTGGCGTAGATGTGTGCTTCAAGATGGTTCACCGCTATCAGCCTGATGCCGCGCGCCATGGCGACCGCCTTGGCGGCGCTCACCCCTACAAGCAGCGAGCCGGCCAGCCCCGGCCCGTTAGTGACGGCAACGGCATCAATGTCCTTCCAGTCTGTCAAGGCTTTGGTCATGGCTTGCCGGATTACTGGTACGATGGCGAGCAAATGCTGCCGCGAGGCCACCTCCGGCACCACGCCGCCGTAGCGGGCATGAATCTCCACTTGTGACGCTACTTCGCTTGAAAGGATGCGGCGGCCGTTCTCAACCACGGCGGCGGCTGTTTCATCGCAGGAGCTTTCGATGCCCAGTATCTTCATGACCGCAAAATTATAACACAGCAGCCGGCTTTCAGCTTCAGCGGTAAGACATCCTCGTCCAACACCCCTTGTTGAGGGAAAGAAATCGTGATCCTGCCATTTTTCATCTTCACAGGGCGGACGGGACTCTATAATGTGCAGGAAGCGGGAAGGAATTGTCGGCAGGTGGTTGTTTGACCGTAAACCGCCCGCGTGCTAGCATGTTGCGGTATGTCCATAGCACGAAAAATCGCGGCTGTAATTCTGTTGCTGGTCATAATGGCGGCGGTCATCGCTTTTATGATTATCCGCATTGGAGATATCATCGGCTGGGACAAGGCGCTTGATTCATGGCCGATGGTCGTGCTGCTGGCGGTACTGGTGCTACTGGTGTGCTGGCTGATTGTTCTCGTCATCCGCAGCCGCATGAACAGATAACATAATATCAATCATTCTGCTGCACTGTCGTCTTGAAAACAGTGTTGAGTTCCGGATTCGGCCTGTTTTTTCGTATTCCGGCTTTGACACCCCCCGTAGCCGATGTTATCATGAGGTGAAATCACGGTTTATTCCTTACTCTGTCCACATAGGAGAGGTACGTTATGTTCGCCGCTCAGGCCATATACTTGGTTATCCTAGTGGTGAGCCTGGTGTTGTATGCCTTCTTCAACAGCGCCGAAACTGCTTACGTTTCGCTCGAAAAATACCGCCTGCAGAACATGCTGGACAACAAAGTGCGTGGGGCGCAGGGCGTTGCCAAGCTACTGGAAAAACCGGAGCGCCTGCTTTCCACCATATTGACCGGTCAGAGTCTGACTTCTGTGGTAGCCACCACTCTTGGTGCGATGATGGCGGTGTCCTTCTGGGGCGAGCAGCAGGGTTTGGTGTACGCCACTCTGATCATGACATTCCTGTTGCTGGTATTTGGCGAGGCCACCCCAAAGACTTTTGCTGTGCGCCATCGTGCGCGTCTGGCGGTGCTGTTTGCCGGGCCTACGCTGTTCGTGACCTGGCTGCTGCGTCCGGTGGTGGTCGTGCTGGGCTGGATTTCCAATGCTTTCAGCCGTATGGTGGGTGGCAAGACAGAGCATACCTCGCTGGTGCGTCCCGAGGACATTGAGAGCATGATAACCGTAGGTCATAACGAAGGCACGGTGGAGCAGAACGAAGCCAAGCTTTTGCACAACGTTTTTGATTTCGGTGACCGCGCCGTGCGTGAAATTCTGGTGCCGCGTCCTGAGGTGGTGAGCGTGCCTAGGGGTACGACTGTCACCCAGTTCCTTGCTATCTATGCCGAAACGCCCAAGTCACGCTATCCCGTCTACGAAGATAACATGGACAATATTGTGGGAATCTTGGCTATCAAGGATGTTCTTATGGCGCTTTCGCGCGACAACCTGTCGCAGGCAAGTTCCGTTGATGACCTGGTGCGCCCGGCCTATTTTGCTCCCGAGAGCAAGCGCATCGCGGACCTATTCCAGGAGATGCGTGACAGGAATTATCACATGGCGGTCGTAGTAGACGAGTACGGCGGCACCGCCGGGGTAGTTTCACTGAGCCGGCTGATGGAGGAAATATTCGGTCCGGTGGGTGACGAACTGTCTGTGGCTGAAAAGGAGTATGCACCTATAAATGAGCATACCTTCCAGGTGGATGGTGGCATGCGTGTTGATCAAGCCAACTCCGAAATGGGGCTGAAACTGCCAGAGGGTGACTACGAAACGGTGGCTGGTTTTGTGCTGCAAGTGCTGGGTCGCATCCCCAGAGAGGGGCAGTATATCCGCCACCGCGACCTCAAGATTACCGTTACCCGTATGAAGGGACTGAAAATCGAGGAAGTGCTCATACTGCGTGAGAAGAGAGATGAACAGGCTAAGGATCCGCTTTAAGCGCGGCGCGGAGCTGAAATTCGTCTCGCATCTCGATCTGATACGAGTATGGCATCGGGCTTTGCGCCGCGCTGGCGTGAAGCTGGCCTTTTCTGAGGGTTTCAATCCCCATCCGAAGCTGTCGCTGGCGGCTCCGCTGGCGCTGGGTGTGACCGGCGAAGCCGAACTGATGGATGTCTATACTGTCAATCCGATGGCTGGTGTGGCTTTCAGCCAAGCGGTTTCGCCTGAACTCCCCCGTGGGTTGGAAATTGTCCAGACGTTGGCCATACCGCTGGAAGTACCGTCGCTACAGGCGCAGGTGCGCTTCGCCGAGTACGCGGTGACGGTGGCCTCTCCCGGCGGCGAAATGCTTCAGTCCAGCCTTGACAGGATGCTGGCGGTGCAAAGCCTGCCGTGGCAGCATCAGCGCGATACCGGTGTCAAGCGCTATGATTTGCGCCGGCTTGTCGATGGGCTATGGGTTATTCGCGCGGACGGCGGGGAGGCGGTCATTGGCATGAAGCTGTGTTGCGACAGCACCGGTGCCGGGCGTCCGGAACAGGTGACGCGGGCGCTGGGGCTTACTGAACCGTTGTCCATACGGCGCACCCGGTTGATCCTGCAGGCGGGGTAGACTCTTCGTTGCCTGCCCGCCACTTCTGCGGATTCCGTTTGTCAACTTTCGGGTACTGCCGTTGCGGCTGAATTTCTGGTATACAGGAAACATCAGCCGCATAGCCAATGCTCAGGTTATACTAACGGAACTTTCACTGACAATTCCGCCCTCCTGCTATAATTGAGCCATGCCAATGCCTGTGGATTTACAGCCGTGCGTGCGCCGATTCCTGCGGGATCAGCGGCTTGCCGGCGCTAAGCTGGTGGTCGCTGTTTCCGGCGGGCCGGATTCGGTGTGTTTGTTGCATCTTCTGAACAGCCTCAGAGAGGAGTTTTCGTTGTCGCTGTGCGTGGCGCATTTTGATCATGGCCTGCGAGGGGTGGCGTCCACTACTGACGCGCGGTACGTTGCCAAACTGGCGGTGCGGATGGGACTGCCTTTCGTGTCGGGGAAGGCTGATGTCAAAGCCCTGCAAAAACGCCGCAAGCTGACGCTGGAAGCAGCGGCGCGCGAGGCGCGCTATACATTTCTGGCAGAAGTAGCTGGGGAGGCGGGAGCTTCGCTGGTTGTCACCGGACATACCCGCAGTGACCATGTGGAGACCATTCTGATGCATATCCTGCGCGGCAGTGGTCTGCGTGGTCTGGTGGGGCTGAGGTCGGTGACGGATTTGGTTTTCGGGGGAAAAGATATACGTATTGCGCGCCCGATGCTTGACATAACACATAAAGAAACACGGGACTATTGTCGCGCTCATCGCTTGGGTGTGCGGCAGGACGCCTCCAATCTGGATACCGCGATGCTACGTAACAGGGTGCGTCTGGAGTTGATGCCGCTGCTGGAGAGTTGTACCCCAGGTTTCAGCGATAGCCTGCGGCGACTGTCTGAGGCCGCCGTCGTGGAGCTGGATTATTTCGACGAAGCGGCGGCGGCGTTGTGGCGCGTGGCTGGTAGCGTGGAAAACGGTGTGGTCTCCCTGGACAGGAAAGCCATGTCAAGTGTTCATCCCGTCCTCAAGCGCCACCTGTTACGAACATGCTTCGAAAAACTGCCGGGCGGTCTTGTCGATATTGAGTACGTCCACATCGAAGACATGCTGGACATTCTGGGCGGTCCGGCCGGGCGCAGCATTGACCTGCCGCGCGGGCTGGTTTTCGCCTCGGACCATACTACCTGCTGGTTGGGAGCCGCCGGGGCGCCGAATGATTCGTATCTGCCGCTTTCAGGAGAGTATCCGCTGGCGGTGCCTGGGGTGACGCTGATTCCGGGCTGGCGGGTGGAAACGGTGCTGGTAAAGTCGCGGGACGAAAATGGTGGCAATCCGTGGGTGGCTTTCATGGATCTTTACAGGACTGGCGCGGCGCTTATGGTCAGGTCGTGGAGGAGAGGGGATCGCTTTCAGCCGTTGGGGCTGGGCGGCAGCAAGAAACTGGCACAGTTTATGAATGACGCCCGTATTCCGCGGGTGTGGAGAAAGAACATACCGGTGGTTGTGGCCGGGGCAGACATCGCATGGCTGGCTGGATATCGCTTGGACGAGCGTTTCAAGGTGACGAGGCAGACGCGGCGTGTGCTGAGGTTGGAGTTTGCTCCAATCAGTCGGTGACCCACACCGAGCCGGCGCGGCACTGGGGGTTGCGGCAGGTCATTTTTTTTCTGCCACCGCATACAGGACAAATCATGTTGCCTCGTTCAGGCGCGATTCCGGTGCCGCTGCATTTGTCGCAGGTTATGGATTGCGCGCCACCGCACATGGAACATTTCACCCAGCGGCCGTCGCGAAATTTTCCCATGCCCTCAATCTTGCGGCGGTTATATTCGTTGACTACCTCGTCGAAACTCTTTTCCTGCATTGAAGTGCCTCCTGGTCTGGTATTATTCTAGAGCATTGATATGGCGTTGACAAATGCTTTTTATCGGCCGGGTTCGTGCCGCTTTACGGCATGCCATGGTGGTTTTTGGGTTCCGCCACAAGCTGATAAAGTGACTGTGGCGGTGGCAGAGCGGCGGTCAAGAGTTCCGACGAGCCGATATTTTGGAGGCGCTGTCAATGGTGTCCATGTACGCAATAAAAAGCCCCCTCGTTATGGTTTTGAGGGGGCTTTTTGTCAGGTCGCGCTGTATTAGTGCAGGAAGTGGCGGATGCCGGTGAAGACCATGGCGATGTTGTGTTCGTCGGCAGCCTTGATGGAGTCCTCGTCCCTGATGGAGCCTCCGGGTTGGATAATGGCGCTGATTCCGCCCTCGGCTGCCTGTTCCACGCTGTCGGAAAAGGGGAACATGGCGTCTGATGCCATGATGGAGCCTTTTGCCTTGTCGCCGGCTTTGTTCTTGGCAAGGAAGACGCTCACCACGCGGTTAGGCTGACCGCAGCCCATCCCCAGCAGTGTCTTGTCCTTCACCAGTACGATGGCATTGCTTTTGATATGCTTGACGGCGCGCCATGCGAATTTCAGGTCATCAATTTCAGCGGGGGTTGGGGCGCGTTTTGTGACCGTCTGGAGCTTCAGCACATTCTCGTCAAGCGTGTCCGCATCCTGCACCAGCATGCCGCCACGAACCCTGCGGTAGTCAAGGTATTCACGCGCCCCGGTCACGCAGTCGCTGTCCACCAGCAGGATGCGCAGATTTTTCTTTTTCTTGAGTTCCTCCAGAGCATCCTCGTCGAAGCCGGGGGCAATGGCGATTTCGTAGAAGGTGGCAGACATCTCCTGCGCCATTTTGAGGGTTATGCTGCGGTTGCAGGCCACGATGCCGCCGAAGGCAGAGACCGGGTCGCCGGCAAAGGCTCGGCGGTAAGCCTCGTCTACGTCGTCATGGCTGGCCAGTCCACAGGGGTTGGTGTGTTTGACCACAGCTACGGTGGGATCGGGGAAGTCCGCCGCGGTGGACCAGGCCGCCTCGGCATCCAGGATATTGTTGAAGGAGAGTTCCTTGCCCCACAGCTGTTTGGCCCAAGTGATGCCGCTGTCACTCCTGACGACATTGAGTTCGGAATAGAAAGCCGCTTTTTGGTGCGGGTTCTCGCCGTAGCGCAGGTCGTAACGCTTTTTCAGGGCGATGGTTACTTCCTCGGGGAAGCCCGGTTGGTCCTGCCGCAGATATTGCGAAATGGCGGTGTCGTATATGGCCACGTGCTGGAAGGCTTTCTGTGCCAGTCTTTTGCGTTCGGTGATGTCAAGGCCGCCACTCTTGAGTTTGGACAGTACTAGTTCGTAATCCGCCGGGTCAACCACAACTATCACGCTTGGGAAATTCTTGGCCGAGGCGCGGATCATGGTAGGCCCGCCGATATCAATATTTTCCAGCGCTTCCGTCAGCGTTACACCGGCCTTTGACACGGTCTGGACAAAGGGGTACAGGTTGACCGCCACCAGATCAATGGGGGTGATGACGTTTTTTTTCAGCTCCTCCATGTGGGAAGGCAGATCGCGGCGTGCCAGCAGACCGCCGTGCACCATGGGGTGCAGGGTCTTGACACGCCCGTCCAGTATCTCAGGGAAGCCGGTTATGTCGGAAATGCTGCGGACGGGAACGCCTGACTCGGCCAGCGATTTCTTGGTCCCGCCGGTGCTGAAGACCTCAAAGCCCAGCTCCGCCAGCTCACGGGCGAAATCGGTGACGCCGCTTTTGTCAGAAACGCTGATGATAGCTCTCATGAAAACCTCCTGAACAAAACAGTTTTGAAATATCGAAAAGGGGTTTTGTCCGGTTTTAATCCAGCATTACCCTCTGTTCGCCGTTTTGCCTGATTATTCTGCCGATGTCCTTGGCCTCCGGCAGGGCTTTTACAATCTGCGCCGCCCTGTCTGGCGCGGCGATAATCACCATGCCGATGCCCATATTGAACACCCTGTACATCTCGTCGCGGTCGATATTGCCGCGCTCCTGTAGCAGTTTGAAGATGGGTGAAACTGCCCACGCGCTGGTGTCAAAGCGGGCGGCGGTGCCTTCGGGCATGATGCGTGGCACGTTGCCTTCAAACCCACCGCCGGTGATATGCACTAACCCCTTGACCAGCGGCAAAAGCGGCTGCAGTTCCCTGAGATAGGAGCGGTGTACCGCCATCAGCGCCTGCCCTACGGTTTGCCCCAGAGACGGCTCGAACCGGTCGAGGTCCTCACGGCTTTCGCCGAGAACCCTGCGGGCGAGGGAGTAGCCGTTAGTGTGCAGGCCGGTCGAGGCGAGTCCCAGCAGAACATCGCCTGGGGTAATGTCCCGCCCGCTGATGATGGCGTCCTTTTCCACTATCCCGACGATAGTGCCGGCCAGGTCAAAGTCCTCTCCCGTATACAGCCCAGGCATTTCCGCTGTTTCGCCGCCGATAAGGGCGCAACCGCTCTCCTGACAGGCTGCCGATAAGCCATTGACAATGTCACATACTTTGTCAGTGGCGAGTTTGCCCATGGCAATGTAGTCCAAGAAGAACAGCGGCACGGCGCCGGTGGTCAGAATGTCATTGACCGAGTGGTTGACAATGTCCATGCCAACGGAGTCATAGCTGTTCAGTGCTACGGCTAGTTTGAGCTTGGTGCCAACACCGTCCATGCTGGAGACCAGGACAGGGTTTTTATAGCCCTTGCCCAATTCAAACAGCCCGCCAAAAAGCCCAGGGCCGGCCAGCACGCCCTGAATGAAGCTGGCTTTTGCCAGTCTGCCGATTTCTTTTTTGACTGAATCTGCGGCAGCAATGCTGACGCCCGCCGCGGCGTATTTGTCGTTGTTCAGAGAGCCTCCGTTAATGCGTGAGATGACCGGACATACATAACCTGGAACCTCAAACGCCTTGCGCCGGTATTAACCAGAGCAGCCCCTTTTGCTGCCGACAGCTGCCAGCGGCGCTATTGCCAGCCATAGGGTGATGTTTACCAGCATGGCGTTTACATAACTAAGCGTAACTCCCAAGTTCAGCCGATCGGCAATCACTCCCCACAACAGCATCAGGAACCAGGAGCTAAGAAAAAATCCGGGGATGGCGGCCAGTATGCGAAAGTATCCCATCAGTTTCCCTCCTTAAAATCAGGCCTTAATTGCGATGCTGAATTATAACACCCTGTGAGGCGTTTTTTCAATGGATTGTATGAGTCCAGAACATATTGGACTTGTAGGGGACAATTGCTAATCCACCGCCCCACTGGATGCTTCGTCATTCGCAAGCTCGTTCCTCCAGCATGGATTTACTTGCCTGTGGGCAAGGTCTCCCTTTTGCCAAATGGAGAAGTGTTCGAGGTAAGCCCCGCAATGACAACAAGGAAAATATCATCTCGGCCTCCGAGCCGGAATCCAGCTGGGAGGTGGTGTGGGAGCATCTTTCTGAACGAATTCATGGATTCAGGTGACACACAGGGGGCGCGAAAGCCGGCTGGAATGGCTTTTGAAAACTATTCCGGCGGCATGCCGCCGGTCTGAAAGGAAATTGGCGGCCAGTCCTTGCTGGTCAGGTTTTCCAGCGCCAGCTTGTCCATTTCCAGTTGCACCGGCATGGGGTAGTCGCCGGTGAAGCAGGCCAGGCAGAAGTCGTCGTGGGACAGGCCGACGGCCCTGATTAGCCCTTCGAGGCTGAGGTATCCCAGCGAGTCGGCGCCGATGTAGTCGCGAATCTCGGGGATGGTCTTGTGCGCGGCAATCAGTTCGCGTCTGGTGGCCATGTCTACCCCCATGAAACAGGGAAAGCAGATTGGTGGGGCGCAGACGCGCATGTGAACTTCCTTGGCGCCGCCCCTGCGCAGTAGCCTGATTACCTGCGGTGTGGTGGTGCTGCGCACTATGCTGTCATCGACAAGCACCACCCGTTTGTCCTTGAGCAGGGAGCTTACCGGGTTGAATTTGAGCTTGACTCCCAGGTCACGGATGCGCTGGTCGGGTTCAATGAAGGTGCGTCCCATGTAACGGTTGCGCACCAGCCCCATGCCTAGCGGGATGCCGGATTGCGCAGCATAGCCAATGGCGGCGTGGGTTGCTGAATCGGGCACGCCGACGACCATGTCGGCTTCCACGGGGTGTTCCTTCGCCAATTCGGCGCCCATGTTGTGGCGGGTATCGTAGAGCAGCTTGCCTTTGATTACGCTGTCCGGGCGGGCGAAGTAAATGTATTCAAAAATGCACATGGCGTGCTTGTCTGAGGGTTCGGTATAACTACGCAATCCTCCGGCGTCAATGGCGACAATCTCGCCCGGCTCCACCTCACGCACAAAAGCGGCGCCGATGTGATCCAGCGCGCAACTTTCCGATGCCAGCACCCATGAGCCGTCGCTCAGTTTGCCTATACACAGCGGGCGCACTCCCAGAGGGTCGCGCACACCGAACAAGGTGTCTTTGGTCATTACCACCAACGAGTAGGCGCCTTGCAGGCGGCGCATGACCTGTCGGATGCGCGTCACCCAGTCTTCGCCGGTTGAGGCCAGCAGTGAACGGGCGATGACCTCAGAATCGGTGCTACTGCTGAACTGGTAGCCTTTGTCTGCCAGCTCCTTTTCCAGAGCTTCGGCGTTGGTGATATTGCCGTTGTGGGCTACGGCGACGAAGTTGTCTCCTTCGCTGACCACCAGCGGCTGGGCGTTGCAGACACGTGACGAGCCGGTGGTGGAGTAGCGGTTATGGCCGATGGCGATATGACCGGTAAGCTGGGAAAGGGATTGTTCGTCGAAAATCTGTGAAACAAGTCCCATGCGGGCGAATACCTGGATGCGGTTGCCGTCGGATGTGGCTATGCCGGCGCTTTCCTGCCCGCGGTGTTGCAGGGCGAAAAGCGCAAAGTAAGTGAGTCGCGCGGTGTCTTCGTTGGGGGCGTAAATCCCGAAAACACCGCAGGCTTCATGTAAATCGCTCATTGCTACGCAGTCCATTATAGCACACCGCCCTCCGAGGTAGCCGGAACGCGCATCTGCTTCACATTTTATACGTCTATCCCCAGGGCGTTGAAAATGCCGCGCATGCCGTAATAGCCGGCGTAGGCTATGGCGGTTACCTTGACGAGCTTGCCGGCGAATACCAGTCCGAAATACTTCCGGATACCCATCCGGTTGGCGGCGAAGGCCAGCGTCACCGGCACAAAGAACGGGTTCATTATCACTGATACGCAGAACATCACCAGCGCTCCACGGCGCTTCATTACGCGCAGTAGCCATTCATACATTCGTCCCAGCCTGCCCCCGGGCGGTTGATTGCGGCGGGGAATGAAGCTGGAGCCACTGACACCGGCCATATAGATGGTGACTGCCCCCAGCGACTCGCCCAAGGCGCACACCAAGCTTACATAAAGTGGTCCCAACGGGGACGGCCCCAGCGGCGCTGGCAGCAACCCTCCAAGGGTGAATTGCACTGCCGCCATGGGTATGGGTACGAATACAGTGCCGCCGCCCAGAAAGCTGGCCGCGAAGCCGCCTATGTAACCATAGGCGGCGATGCTCTCGACGCTGCGCCAGTTGAGCGCCAGCAGAATCGCCAGCCCGAAGGTGACTAGCAACGCCAGCAGTCCTGCCCAGCGCTCCCACATCCGGACCGGCGATTTTACGCTTTTCTGCGGATCAGGGTTGTTCAGCCTGTTACTCCTGCTCCCCGGCGGCGCGGCTTTTTTGCCGGCGGCGGCGCGCTGAAGGCGAGGCCGTCCTCAGAGGCATCCACCAGCACGCTGTCGCCCTCCTTGAATTCGCCTGCCAGCAGTTTATTGGCCAGCGGACTTTCAACATACTGCTCGATAGCGCGGCGCAACGGGCGCGCGCCGTAGACCGGGTCGTAGCCCACTTTTACCAGCCATGCCTTGGCGGCCTCGCTGATGTCGATAGTGAGACTGCGTTCCGCCAGCCGCTTTTGCAGGTCTCTAATCATCATGCCCACAATCTGTGACAACTGATCTTCGGATAGCTCGTGGAAGACGATGATGTCGTCGATGCGGTTGATAAACTCCGGGCGGAAGGTCTTGCGCACCTCGGCCATCACCTTTTCCTTCATCTGCTCATAACCACTCTTGCGGATCTGCCCTGCATCCCGGCTGGTGGCGAAGCCCAGCGCCGATTCGCGCTTTATCAGGTCAACCCCGGCGTTGGAGGTCATGATGATGATGGTATTTTTGAAATCCACGGTGTGGCCGTGTCCGTCGGTCATTCGTCCGTCGTCCATCACCTGTAACAGGCTGTTGTACACATCCTGATGCGCCTTTTCGATTTCGTCCAGCAGAACCACGCTGTAGGGGCGGCGGCGCACCGCCTCCGTCAGTTGTCCGCCCTCGTCAAAGCCGACGTAGCCGGGCGGGGCGCCAACCATGCGCGATACGGTGTGCCGCTCCTGGTACTCGGACATGTCGAGGCGGATCATGGCACTCTCATCGCCGAAAAGGAACCAGGCCAGCGCCCGCGCCAGTTCGGTCTTGCCTACGCCGGTGGGACCGAGGAACATGAAGCTGCCGATGGGACGTTTGGGGTCCTTGAGACCAGCCCGCCCGCGCCGGATGGCGTCGCAGACGGCATGCACCGCGGCTTCCTGTCCAATCAGGCGTTCGTGGAGGCTGGCTTCCATGTGCAGCAGCTTCTGGGCTTCGCCTTCCAGCATGTGTGCTACTGGCACGCCGGTCCATTTGGCCACCAGCGCGGCGATGTCATCTCCTGTGACCTCGGAATGGATTTTCTCGCTGTCCAGCCATGCGGCGCGCTTTGTGTTGTAATCCGCCTCAAGCTGGAGGCGCCGACTTCTGAGTTCGGCGGCGCGGTCGTACTCCTGCTTCTGCGAAACCTCTTCCTCGGCGGCGGTCAGTTTTTTGAGTTCGTCCGCCATTTGCCTGATGCCGGCGGGGGCGCTCTCGCTGTCCAGCCGTATCTTGCTGGCGGCCTCGTCAATCAGGTCGATCGCCTTGTCCGGCAGGTGCCGGTCGGCGATGTAGCGTTGGGAAAGCCTGACCGCGGTCTCGATGGCCTCGTCTGAAATTTTGATTTTATGGTGCTCCTCGTAGCGCGGCCGCAATCCTTTCAATATTTCCATGCTGGCCTCAATTGAAGGCTCGCTGACGAAAATCGGCTGCAGGCGGCGCTCAAGAGCCTTATCCTTCTCGATGAACTTGCGGTATTCGTCGAAGGTGGTGGCGCCGATGGCCCGCAGCTCGCCGCGCGCCAGCGCCGGCTTAAGCAGGTTAGAGGCATCGATAGAGCCTTCTGCCGCGCCAGCCCCGACCACGGTGTGAATTTCGTCGATGAAGAGAATCACCTCGCCTTGTGCCTGACGCACCTCGTCCATGACCGCCTTTAGCCGCTCCTCAAACTCTCCGCGGAACTTCGAACCTGCCACCAACGCGCCCATGTCTAGCGCCAGTACGCGCCTGCCCAGCAGGGATTCCGGCACGTCACCGTCGGCGATGCGCTGCGCCACGCCTTCGGCGATGGCGGTTTTGCCCACGCCAGCTTCGCCCACGATGACCGGATTGTTCTTGGTGCGCCGCGAAAGTGTCTGCATCACGCGCCGGATTTCCTCGTCGCGCCCGATGACCGGGTCTAGCTTGCCCTGCCGGGCCATCTCAGTCAGGTCGCGGCTGTACTTGGCCAGCGAGCGGTAGCGGCTCTCGGCGCTGGCGTCGGTGACGCGGTGGCTGCCGCGGATTTTTTGCAGGGCGGCGTAGATTTTCTCCTGGTCGATGCCGAAATTTTTGAGAATGGCGGCGCTCTGTCCCTTCGGCTCGGTGGCGATGGCGATGAACAGGTGTTCGGTGCCGATGAATTCATCCTTGAGGCGTTGCGCCTCCTGCTGCGCCGCCATAATCACGTTGTTGATGCGCGGTGTGGGATAAAGCTGGTTAATCTGGTAGGCGGCGCGGGGGGATTTTCCCAGCGCGTTATTGACCTCGGCGCGCAGGTTCTCGATGTCAACTCCAAGCTCCTTGACCAGGTCGCGCACCAGCCCCTTCTCCTGGGTGAGGAGCGCCATGAGGATATGCTCTACATCCCACTGCGGGTGCTTGGACTGCATCGCCATTTGCTGGGAGGTAGACAGAGCTTCCTGTGCCTGTTCAGTGAATTTTTCCTGTCTCATACTCTTTAACCTTGCCTGTATATGTTTAATTCGTTCTGCAGCGTCACAATCTGCTGGCTCATGCGCAGAATCACTTCTACGCCCGCCAGATTGACGCCCAAGTCGTACATCAGCGTCATCACTCGCCTGAGCAGCGCCAAGTCGTTATCTGAATACAGCCGCAGATTACCCTGGGAGCGGGCCGGCTTGATAATGCCCACCCGTTCGTAGTAGCGCAGTGTGTAGGGCTGCGTGCCCAGCATCTCCGCCGCTACGCTGATTACGTAACGCGGGCAGCTGGAGTTGTCAATGCGTTTTGTCATATGTCCAGGCTCACCTCCCGTGGTCTATTCTCCACGCATGTCGCGCAGAGTCTCGAAAAGCTCTTTTTCCGCCGTGTTGAGTTTCTGTGGCAGTTCCACATGGATCCTTACCAGCAGGTCTCCCCGGCCGTCCTTTCCCAGATGAGGCATGCCCTGTCCGGATAGGCGGAAAACCCGCCCGTTCTGCGTCTCAGCGGGGATTTTCAGCTCCAGCCTGCTCTTGAGCGTAGGTACCGTTACCGCTCCGCCCAGCACCGCTGTTGTCAGGGGTACGCCAGCAGTTGTCTGCAGGTCGTCTTCAACGCGCTCAAATCCGGTGTGAGGCAGGACGCTGACCGCGAGGTACAGGTCTCCACTGGCGCCGCCTCTTCCCGCCCCACCCTGTCCGGCGATGCGCACCTTTGATCCAGTGCGGACGCCAGGAGGTATCCTGACCTCGATTTGCCTGAGTTTGGGTACGGCGCCGGCACCGCGACAGGTGGAGCATACGCTTTTCTGGATGTGTCCCGTGCCGTGGCAGGCGACGCAGACCTCCTCGCCCTGCAGGCTGAGGCGGCGTCCGGTGCCGGAAAATGCCTCTTCCAGAGTGATTTCAACGGGGTGTTCGATATCCTGCCCGCGCCGCTGGCGCACCCGTCCGCCGCGCGTGTTCCCGAAGATCTGCTCAAAAATATCGTCCATGCCGGCGGCAGAGCCGCCGGAGAAGCCGGAGCCGCCGCCACGGAAGTTAAACTGGCTGAAGTCGTAGCCGCTGCCAGCTTCGCCGCTCTGGCGGGCGCGCTCAAACTGCCCGGCGTGCTCCCAGTTTTCGCCGTACTGGTCGTACTTCTTGCGCTTGCCGGCGTCGGAGAGCACCTCATAGGCCTGATTGATTTCTTTGAAGCGCTCCTCAGCTTCCTTGTTGCCGGGGTTGACGTCCGGGTGGTACTGACGCGCCAGCTTGCGGTAGGCCGTCTTGATGTCCTTGTCGGAGGCGGTGCGCGGAACGCCGAGAGTGCTGTAAAAATCTTTTGCCATAATGCGAACCCCCATGGAGGGTATTGGATTACCATTGTAAGGCAGTGCTATGGTTGTTGTCAATACCCAGTCAAAATAGTTAACAGCTAAGTATTAGATAATGGGTTCTTGATTATCTTCCGGTGCGGGGTGTCTTCGGCGAAGAAAAGTTATAAATTTTGAGCTGGCAGTTATCAATTCAGACGATAAAGAGACGGAGAGCCGGATGGGGAAGTTTTCAGAGTGTATAAGCTCAAACAGGTAGTGGACTCATATAGAGAGGAGAGTTTACAATCGCTATTTTATATGTTACGCTCTCGGTAGATATAGCCAAACGCTAGAAAATCTTCTACAAGCGAGGTGTTGCAGGCGGGCTTTCTTATGATGAATAAGAAGCAGGAACGCAGAGAACCTTCAGCAGCCAGTATTGTCCGTGTTGTTTCAATGGCACGGGTGTCTGGTTGCTTTATTGTTTTTAGGGGGAAAGCAAAAGGGCGATGTTGACATGAAAAAGTTAATACTGATGGCTTTACTCTCGTTGGTTGTGTTAGTATCAATTGCTATGGTTGCGTGTGGGAATAAGGAGGAGAAAATACTTAACACAGAAAATATGCTTAACGCAGAAAAAGCAACTCAAATAAAGCAGGACTTTAGAAACACTTTCCTGCAAGATACTCCAGCCACTACCATAAGCGATATTTCCCTTTTTTACTACGGTACGTTTAACGATAGTGTTGTTGTTATGGTTCATGTTAAAGATACTTTTCATCTTCGGGCAGAAAAGTGGGACATTTTCGAGATCCGCTATCCTTGTGCATGCCACTGCATTCTTGCTTGGAATAACAGCACCTTCTATCGTTTATCGGAAGCGCAAACTCAAGGATTGTTAACAACAGTGAATTTAGAAAAAATAGCAAAAATCCATAGCTGCCAAGAGGACAATATATATCGTAATAACGCGGCTTGGATTTAATGTCTTAATTCAACAACATTTTGGGAGGAACTTATGAAAAAAGAAGTTTAGAAAATATTTCATCATTAGTATTAGTGTTGGCGTCTCTGCCCATTGTTACCTGCTGTGTTAATCCCATCCGGCAGACAGTGCCGCCCCTCAAGGGCGGCCTCTATTTGCTGGAATATGCTCCCCAAAAATCCAATATCTGCTGGACTTATACAGCCTGTTGACAAACCACATTCTGCGTGCCTATAATAAAGAAAACCTCAATCACTCTGTTTCAGAATTGACACTCTTTAAAACTTCCCGGACAAAATTTTTCAGAGGTCTTTTTATGTGCCTGCTACGATTATGCCTATGACAAAGTACATTTTTGTGACCGGCGGCGTGGTCAGCTCGGTGGGCAAAGGCATCACCGTCGCCTCTATCGGCACCCTGCTCAAGAGCCGTGGTCTCACCGTCTCCGTCCAGAAGCTCGACCCCTATCTGAACGTTGACCCCGGTACCATGTCCCCCTATCAGCACGGCGAGGTGTTTGTCACCCGTGACGGCGCCGAAACCGACCTCGACTTGGGCAATTACGAACGCTTTATAGACATTGAACTTACCGCTGACTCTGCCATTACTTCAGGCCAAATCTATAGCACGGTTATCGCCAAGGAACGCCGCGGGGACTTTATGGGAGGCACCATTCAGGTTATTCCCCATGTCACCACAGAGATTAAAGAGCGTCTCCGCATACTGGCGCAGAAATCTCAGGCCGAGGTGATACTGGTGGAAGTGGGCGGTACGGTGGGCGACATTGAGGGGCAGCCCTTCCTGGAAGCCATCCGCCAGATGCGCAACGATGTTGGGCGCGACAATGTGCTTTACATTCATGTCACGTTGCTGCCATACATCGGCTCCACCAAAGAACTCAAGACCAAGCCCACCCAGCACTCGGTTAACGAGCTGCGCCGCATGGGCATCCAACCGGATGTCATCGTGTGCCGCGCCGACTACCCGATATCGGACGGCATCCGCGACAAGCTTTCGCAGTTCTGTGACGTGGAGCGCAAGGCGGTCATCCCACTGACGACCGTTGACAGCATCTATCAAGTGCCGCTGGTGCTGGAGGAAGAGGGCATCGGCAATCTGCTGGTGGAGCGGCTGGGGTTGCAGTCGGCGCCCCCCGATTTGAAGGACTGGCAGCGCATGGTGGCCTGCCCTATCGACTATCATCAGCCGGTGAAAGTGGCGGTGGTAGGTAAGTACGTGGAGCTGGAGGACGCCTACTATTCGGTGCGCGAATCCCTGTGTCACGCCGGGCTGGCACACGGCCGCAGTGTGGAAATCAGCTGGGTGCAGTCCGAGGATTTGGAGAAAAACGGCGATATCGAAACCCTGTTGCGCGACGTGCAGGGGGTGGTAGTGCCAGGTGGCTTCGGCAACCGTGGCATCGAGGGCATGATAAGCGCGGCGCGCTATGCTCGTGAAAACCGTATTCCCTATTTTGGTCTGTGCCTGGGGATGCAGATACAGGTTATCGAGTTTGCCCGCTTTGCCTTAGGTTCCGACCAGCCCAATTCCACCGAGTTTAACCCGGGCACGTCTCATCCGGTCATCGACCTGCTACCGGAGCAGCGCGGCGTGGCCGACATGGGTGGCACCATGCGGCTGGGCAACTATACCTGCCATATCCAGCCCGGCACCATCGCGGCGTTGGCTTACGGCGATGACGCCTGTGTGGTTGTGGAGCGCCATCGTCACCGCTTTGAATTCAATAACGACTACCGCGAGCGTCTGAACGCCGCCGGACTGGTATATTCCGGCCTTTCCCCCGACGGTCGGCTGGTGGAAATCTGCGAGCTGAAAAATCATCCGTGGATGCTGGGCTGCCAGTTCCATCCCGAGTTCGGTTCGCGCCCCAACCGTCCGCACCCGTTGTTCATGGGCTTCGTGGGGGCGGCTAAGGAAATTTTGCGGGAGGGGTCGCAACCATGGTTGCCGTTATGAGTTTTGAGTTAGCGGTAGTCAGAAATGCAGGATTTTAGAAAATTGGCGGTGTGTCATAAATCTGGAGGTCCTGCTGTGGGCGTCAGGCGTATGCTCATCGCGTTAGCTCTCAAGTGCAAGAGACAGGAAGCTTAAAATTCAAAACCCACCACATTATCGCTTAAAATTGAAAACTCACGATCCAAAAACTGACAATGGATAAATAATAACAGAGGACTGATATGAGAATCTTTTTAGACACCGCTAACATCGAACAAATCCGCCAAAGCGTGGCTTGGGGCGTCGTTTCCGGCGTCACCACCAACCCCACCTTGGTCGCCATCGAGGGACGGCACGACTACAAAGCTGTAATCAGGGAAATCTGCGGCATTGTGGACGGCCCGGTTTCCGCCGAGGTGACGGCAGAGGGCGTCGATGAAATGCTCAAACAGGCGTCTGATATCGCCTCGTGGCACAAAAACGTGGCGGTCAAAATCCCCTGCACCCCGGATGGCTTCGAAGTCACATCGAAGCTTGCCAAAGAGGGCGTAAACGTTAACATGACGCTGTGCTTCTCTGCCAACCAGGCGCTGCTTGCCGCCATCGCTGGTGCGGCCTATGTCAGCCCCTTCGTGGGGCGGCTTGACGACGCCGGTCACGACGGCATGGCGCTGGTCAAAGACATCATGGATATATATAAGGAATACGATTTCGACACCGAGCTTATCGCCGCCTCCATTCGCCACCCCCTGCACTGCGTTGCGGCGGCCAAAGCCGGTGCGGACATTGCCACCGTGCCATTCAAGGTACTGGAACAGATGATGAAACACCCGTTTACCGATGCCGGACAGGCACGTTTTATTGCCGACTGGCGCAAGGTCTCCGGCAAATGATTTACAGCCGCAGGCCCGGGAGGAAGAAGATGACTGAACAACCACAGAACAACGAAACTGCCGAAACTGCGCGGACAGAGAACCCGCCGCCAGCTTTCGTACTGCCACATGACGGTGGAGACTGCGCTGGCGAGACACCACCGGCGGTGCTTCCCATCATGCCAGCGGATGTAGTGCCTCTTTCTGTCCCCCGCGCCGAGCCTCTTCCCCCACCTGAGCCGCCGCGCCAGCCGCTGAACATGAAGCTGCTGGAGGAAAAGAGTCGCGAGGAGCTGCTGGAGCTTGCGCGGGAAATCGAGCTTTCCGGCGTCACCGGACTCAAGAAGCAGGACATCGTGATGCGCCTGTTGCAGGCTTCTGCCAAGATGCAGGGCAATGTTTTCTGCTCCGGCGTGCTGGACATCATGCCGGACGGCTACGGCTTCCTGCGCCGCGAAACCCTGCTGCCATCGTCTTCAGATATATATGTATCGCAGTCGCAAATCCGCCGCTTCGGATTGCGCACCGGCGACTTCGTGGTTGGCCAGGGGCGCCCGGCCAAGATCGGCGAGAAGTACTTCAGCCTGCTACGCGTGGAGGCCATCAACGATGTAAATCCCGATGTGGCGCGCAACCGTCCCAGCTTCTCCTCGCTCACCCCCACCTTCCCCGACCGCCTGATCGACCTTGAGCTGCGTCCGGATATTCTTTCTACGCGACTGATAAACCTGGTCGCCCCCATCGGGCGCGGTCAGCGCGGCCTCATCGTGTCCCCGCCCAAGTCCGGCAAGACCATGCTGCTTAAAGCCATCGCCAATGCTGCTACCACCAAGTACAACGACATATCGCTCATCGTCTGCCTTATAGGCGAGCGCCCCGAGGAAGTCACCGACATGAAGCGCTCGGTCAAGGGCGATGTGATCGCCGCCACCTTCGACGAGGCGGTCGAAAATCAGACTCGTGTGGCGGAGCTGGCGCTCGAAAAGGCCAAGCGCATGGTGGAGTGCGGCAAGGACGTCTTAATCTTGCTTGATGGTATCACCCGCCTTACCCGCGCCTACAATCTGGCCATGCCACCCTCCGGGCGTACCCTTTCCGGCGGTATCGATCCGGTGGCGCTGCACCCTGGCAAGAAGTTCTTCGGCGCCGCCCGCAACATTGAGGACGGTGGTTCGCTGACTATTATCGCCACCTGTCTGGTGGATACCGGCTCGCGCATGGACGACCTGATTTACGAAGAGTTCAAAGGTACCGGCAACATGGAGCTGCACCTCGACCGCCGCCTTGCCGAGCGCGGAGTGTTCCCGTCCATCGACATCACCCGCTCATCCACGCGCCGCGACGACCTGCTGCTCTCCGAGTCTACCACCAAACAAATCAAGCTGCTGCGCCGCATGGTGGCCATGATTTCGCAGGATTCGCCGCAGAGCGGCTCGAACGACATTACTGAACGCATCCTCGACCATCTGCGCAAGACTCGCACCAACGCCGATTTCCTGGCAAGCTTGGGCAGGGAGAGGCTGTAGGGTTTAGCTCCTGGCGATTAGGGTATAGTGAAAACCGGAGGCTGAACGCTTTCTCCCTTTGGTGGAAGTGAGACCTTGCCGCAGGCAGGTAAATCCATGCTGGAGGAACGAGCCTGCGAGTGACGAAGCATCCGGAGGAGGTGGGGAGTAGTAACTGGCACCCCACACCACCAGATCCTTCGGTCGTTACGCTCCCTCCAGGATGGACTTGGTCATAAATCCATGCTGGAGGAACGAGCCTGCGAGTGACGAAGCATCCGGTGGGGTGGTTGGACGGTTACTCCCTGCCACTAGATCCTTCGGTCGCTGCACTCCCTCCAGGATGGACTTGGTCGTAAATCCATGCTGGAGGAACGAGCCTGCGAGTGACGAAGCATCCGGTGGGGCGGGTGGAGGGTTGCTCCCCGCCTCCAGGTCCTTCGGTCGCTACGCTCCCTCCAG
>WREQ01000006.1 GCA_009779255.1 Dehalococcoidia bacterium | reverse complement strand
TTATGAACTTTGGACCATGGCAACTGGCAGTCATCCTGATCATCATTCTTATCATCTTCGGCGCTGGCAAACTGCCCCAGCTTTTCAGCTCGATGGGGCAGGCCGTACGCGGCTTCCGCGAAGAGGTCGGCAGCACCGATGAAGAGGTCGAAAAACCTAAGAAGAAGCGCAAGGCCGCCAAGACTACCAAAGCCGCCAAGACTACCAAGGCCGAGTAATCCACAGGAGCTTTTTAAGGAGAATTTGAGTCCTTGTTGAACATCCTGGGAGTGGAAATCGGCTTGGGCCAGCTGCTGGTGATTCTGGTTGTGGGTCTGCTGGTGGTCGGTCCTGACAAGCTACCATATTACGCGCGCAAGGTGGCTAAAGTTGTGCGTAATATCCGCAAAATTACCAACGACCTCACCGGACAGGTTTCCAAGGCGCTTGACCTCGACGATGAAGACGGCAACGCCTTCGGCATAAGGAATGATCTGACGGCGGTCAAGGAGTCTTTGGAAAAGGACATGGCCGACCTCAAGGCTTCGCTCAATTTCCAAGCCAATGACATCGCAGAGACCCTGGAGAAGAGCTCCCGGGAAGTGTCTGAAACGCTGAAGAAAGATCTCGGTGATATTTCCGAGTCGCTGAATACCAGCGCCACCGAAATGAAAACCACCCTCGAGGCACAGGCGCAGACTGTCTCAGAAGCCGTATCGACCGGAGCCAAAGCGGCCTCGGATGCCATTAATGAAGCCGGCGGCGCTACGCTTGAAGCGCCCAAAGAGGCTCCCGTTTCCATCCCGATAACTCCTTCTTTCGATACGGCAGCCGCCCAGACAGAGGACGAGATCTACTGATATGAGCGACACCCAAGCCGCTGAACTACAGACACCGCAAACCCCCTATGAACGCGCTCCCTTCATGGAGCACCTCAAGGAATTGCGCAACCGCATCCTATATTCGGCCATAGCCATCGTCATCGGACTGGTAGTCGGCATGTTCTGCGGCGAACTTGTACTGCGCATTCTGCTGGTACCGGCGCCATCCCACGCCGAGCTGGTTACCATCAGGCTGGTGGAGGGCATCGCCGTATATTTCAAGGTTGGGCTGCTATTCGGCCTCATCATGACCATGCCGTTTCTGCTATATCAGCTTTTCGCCTTCGTCGCCCCCGGGCTGACACCCAAGGAAAGACGGTTTATTCTCATCATGATCCCCGCCATCGTTTTCATGTTCCTGTGCGGCGTGGCCTTTGCCTATTTTATAGCCCTGCCGCCGGCGCTGAACTTCCTGTTCACCTTTGATGTCGGGGCTACGCCAATGGTTTCACTTGACAACTATGTCAGTCTGGTGGTGCGCATTCTGGTGGTCTTGGGGCTGGTATTCGAGACACCGCTGATTATCATGGGCATGGCCAGCCTCGGCGTGGTATCGCCGCAATGGCTGGCCAAACGCCGCAAGTGGTGGATTTTGCTTGCCTTTATCATCGCGGCAATCTCAACCCCCACGCCTGACCCAGTGACGCAAACTATCGTCGCAGTGCCGCTGATACTGCTGCTGGAGCTGGGTATCCTGCTATCGCGGCTGGTTTACAAGAAAAAACGTGGGAATCCCACACAGAGCGCGACGGCATAGTTTCGCGCCAACCACCTGCGCACAAGAGCTTCCGTCATCCGACTAAGCGGGACGGAATGGCATTATCCCCATGTGTCATTGCGGGCTTGCCCCGCAATCACGGACAGTCGTAAGTCCATGCTGAAACCTTTAGCCCCGAACTTGATTCAGAGGCAGCGAAGCATCTGGTGGGGTTGTGGATGGTTACTCCCCGCCGCCAGATCCTTCGGTCGCTATGCTCCCTCCAGGATGGACTTGATCATAAATCCATGCTGGAGGAACGAGCTTGCGAGTGACGAAGCATCCGATGGGGCGGTGGATTGTTACGACTCCC
This sequence comes from Dehalococcoidia bacterium, assembly GCA_009779255.1. GTDB lineage: Bacteria > Chloroflexota > Dehalococcoidia > Dehalococcoidales > UBA1222 > WREQ01. Next base: position 45,011 of record WREQ01000006.1, on the reverse strand, counting down.
CGCCGCCAGATCCTTCGGTCGTTGCACTCCCTCTAGGATGGACTTAGTCGTAAATCCATGCTGGAGGAACGAGCTTGCGAGTGACGAAGCATCTGGAGGAGGCGGGGAGTAGTAACTGGCACCTCCGCCACCAGATCCTTCGGTCGTTGCACTCCCTCTAGGATGGACTTGTACATAAATCCATGCTGGAGGAATGAGCCTGCGAGTGACGAAGCATCCGGTGGGGTGGTGGAAGGTTACTCCCCGCCACCAGATCCTTCGGTCGCTGCGCTCCCTCCAGGATGGACTTGTACGGGACCGTACTCGATATTCGCAACTCGCAACTCATCACTGCCACAATATTGCCATAGAGATATCCGCAGGATATAATACGATGGTCGCATTTCACGGCACATTCCATGCCGATATGGAGGTCCTGATGAAAAAACTACTGGCTCTTGCAATCGTAACCATAATGCTCGTACCCACCCTTTCCGCCTGCCGCGGACATTCGGCCGCCGGCACCGGATGGGTCTACGTAATGAACAACTCCACCACCGCAAATGCGGTGCTGGCCTACACCCACGACGCCAACGGCAACCTGGTTTATGACGATTCTTACGCCACCCAAGGCAGAGGCTCCGGCAGCTTCTCCAACTCGCTCGGTTCGCAGGGGGCACTGTCGCTAAGCAAGGACGGTAAATGGCTGGGGGCTGTCAACGCCGGCTCGAATGAAATCAGCATTTTTAAAACTACCAATGACGGGCTGGTGTTCGCCGACAAGACCTCCTCGCTGGGACAGTTCCCTTGCAGCATCGCGATTACGGGTAGAGCGGTGTTCGTACTCAACCAGAAAAGCACTCCTCCCAACATCACCGCTTTTACCATGGACAAAGACGGCGTACTCGATGTGAACAAAGAATCTACCCGTCAACTGCCTCCAGGCACCTATTCCAGCATTGAAGTCTCGCCCAACGGCAGATGGCTGGTGGCCACCGGTGAATCGAATAGCATACTGCTGACATACGCCGTGGACGGCAACAACTTGGGCATTGATCCCATTGTCACCGAATCTAGCGGACGCGGCCCATCTGGACTCGCCTTCAGCGCCAACAGCAATCTGCTTGTGGTCGAGGCGGCTACCAGTGCCATCTCCGAATATTCCATCTCCAACAACGGGCTTCAAACGATAACCGCCTCGCTGTCAACCGGACAGCAAACACCCAGATGGATAGCCGTGTCCGGCAATTTCGTCTATGCCGCCAACCTTACCAGCCGCACCATCAGCTGCTTCGAGATATCGCGTTCTGACAACGACAAACTCCTCGCAGTGGGAGTGGTCGCCGACGTTCCCGGTGTATCCGAGATTGCCGCGAGCTCTGATGGCAAATATCTTTACGTGCTGGACAATCAGTCCATGGCTATCCAGATCTTCAAGATCGAGAAAGATGGCAAACTGACTCCGGAGGGAAGCGTGGGCGCCCTAATCGGGCGGGGGGCACAGGGAATCGCGGCAGGCTAAACGCGGGCAATGTTTACACCGCGTGCCTATTGGGGTAGAATTACCTCTGCCCCAGTGCGGGCGGTTAGCTCAGTGGTTAGAGCGCCTGCTTCACACGCAGGAAGTCAGAGGTTCAAATCCTCTACCGCCCACCATAAGATATCGGACTCCCAAGGGGATTAAAAAGGCCGGCGTTTGCCGGCCTTTTTCTTATTCCTCTGGCTTCTGGTTTTCAAATGAACCCCGCCAGCTGTGTTTCAGTGCGGCAAATCCACATCTATCGTCTCGCACTCACCCACCGGCTGAGACATAATAAACAGCGCCCCGACCAGCCCAGCCACCAACGATGACAGTACGATTGCCAGCTTGGCAGCGTTGATCACCTCGGCGTCCAGTGACATCACAGCGATGTACATGGACATGGTGAAGCCCATACCGCCAAGCAAACCCGCCCCAATGATGTGCTGCCATTGACACGAAGAGGGCTTTCTAAGCAGTTTCAGCTTGGTTAAAACGAACGTCAATCCCACGATGCCCAGCGGCTTGCCGATTACCAGCCCTAGCATAATGCCAAGGGCCACCGGTTGCCAAATATCAATTCCACCACCGAACGGTATGCCAGCATTGGCCAACGCGAAGACAGGCATGACGAAATAGGCGCTGATAGGATGCAGGCTATGCTCCAGCCTGAGCAGCGGATTCTGCACTTGCTCATAGGCTTTCCCCATCTTGTCCAGCGTGTCCTGCTGCTCATAGGTCAGCAGGACATTGGTACGCCGACCTTCAGCACTGCCGAAAACCTCCAATCCCGTCTTGCAGGTATCAATAAACTCGCTACAGGAAATTTTCTGACGCAGAGGAATGGTCAGCGCCAATATGATGCCGGCCAGAGTTGCGTGCAGACCAGACTGCAGAACAAAATACCACAGTATCAGCCCCAATAAAAGATAGGGCACGAGTTTCTTAACACCACCGATATTCAGAGCAATCAGCCCCGCGATAACCAGCCCCGCCCAGCCTAACGCGGCCCAGTCAATTGAACTTGTATACGCCGCAGCGATGATGATGACCACCCCGACGTCATCGATGACCGCCGTCGACACCAGAAAGACCTTGAGCGACAGCGGCACCCGCTTGCCCAACAGCGCCAGAATGCCGATGGCAAAAGCAGTGTCGGTACCCATCGGTATGCCAAAGCCACGGGGAACACCGCCGTCGGACATGTTAACCAGAAAGTAGAGGAGAGCAGGCACTACCATCCCTCCGACTGCGGCCACCGCCGGGAAAGCGAGCCGCGACGGAGATGACAGCTCGCCCGCCAGCACCTCGCGCTTAACCTCCAGCCCGATCAACAGGAAGAACAGGGCTATGAGACCGTGGTTAATCCAGTGCTCCAGCGACATCTCAAGACTGAAACGTCCCAGCTTGACGCCGGCATCCATATGCAACAGGTTAAAATATTGCTCCGACCACGGCGAGTTAGCGATTATCATCGCCGCCACGGCAGCCACCAGCAGCAGAATGCCGCCGAAAGATTCCCGCTTTATAAAACGCTCAATAGCGCGAATCCTTGCCGCCCGGCGTTTGCGCCGGCTGTCGAGCTTCTGTTTGAAGCTCTCCTTTTTGTCGGGTGTACGTGAAGACATAGTTTTTCCCTTCAGACAAACTGTTGGTATTCTACCATTAAAACACCTTTTTTTGTAAAGTGAAGCACTGAGGCAGCGGCCTGCACCGTTTCACATCTGACAAGCAACCTCTGGCAGAGCATATTTTTACAGCCCGTGGATTTTTTAAGATGGATGACACATCTGGGTTCCGACTCGGAGGCCAGAATGCCAGTGGAGCGCAAAGATAGAAAACTAAAAGCTGCCAACTGAGTGCCATTATATGTCTTGAACGCGTACATTTGCTTGACATGCTTAACCAAATACAAGTATAATACTGTGACTCACACGCCAGCTTATTTCCATGTTTCAGAAGGCGCGCCCCTATATTTTATAGAAAGAAGCCATTATGGATATCAAACTAAATGAACTTATCGAAAAAATAAAACGGGACGGAATTGCGGCCACCCACGCAGAAACAGCCCGAATCAAAGCTGATGCGGAGGCTGAAGCGAAGCGAATAGTTGAAGAAGCAAAAAAAGAGGCTGCCGCAACTATTTCCAAAGCCAAGGAAGCCATTGAACTGGATGAAAAGGCAAGCATTGCAGCACTAGAACAGGCCTCCCGTAATCTAATACTCGCTTTCAAAGGCGAAATCCAAGCGATTTTGGATAATCTTATGGCCAAAGCGGTGGCTTCTTCCTATTCATCCGAGGTAATCAAGGAAATTCTGCCAGACCTAATTAAAAATTGGGCAGGTAGACACACTGACTCCATCACAGTATTGCTTTCTGAAGAGGATTTAAAAAAGTTAGACAACGCTTCTAAGGCTATGATTGTATCCGCCCTCAAAGAAGGAGTGGAAATTAGAGCAATAAAAAGGCTCCATCATGGTTTCCACATTGTAGAAAAAGATGGTTCTGTTTTCTACGATTTTTCCGCCGAATCTGTGACTGCCATGCTTTCCGCTTATCTTAATCCAAAGTTAGCAGAAATTCTTAAAAGAACGGCGGACAGATAACTTTGGCATCGCCAAAATACTACTATTTTGCCTCAACGTTGCCATTTGTCAACTATGGCGACAAACCGCCGAAAAGTTCTGTAGAATTTCAGGAGGAATGTTATTCCTTGCTGGATCCGAAGGATGCCGCTCTTATACCGTATTGCAGCTATAATTCTAAATTGGCAGTCGAAACGCTGGAACCTACTGGTTCAGACTATGTCGATCTATTTTTGTTACAAGAACGCACTCTGGTTTTGAATCTCGCCTATCTCAGAGCAGCAAGGTTAAAATTCCAGGCTCCGGCAGAGCCTCCTCAGGAAGCAGCTTATGTCGCAACCGTCGCAAAAACTGCCATTGAAATTGATGATCCTCTCCAAGCCATGCTATATATAGACAAATCACGCTGGAATTTTTTGGATGCAATGCTAAGATTAGATGATATGTTTGGTGTAAACGTTATTTTCGACCACGTGTTAAAGCTTCAGCTGTTAGAACGCAAACAAGTTTTTGACACTAAAAAGGGCTTAGAGCAGTACCAAAAATGCTATAATGCAATACTGGATGAATATAACGCCAAGCTCTAAAAAGCAACGAGGCTAGGATAATGAACGGAACTAAGGGAAAAGTCTTCGCAGTAAACGGCAATATGATAACGGTCCATTTTGACGGGCCTGTTATGATGAATGAGGTAGCATTCATTGAAACTGATGGAAGAAAACTTAAGAGTGAAGTTATACGCATAAAAGGAAATCTTTGTTCTTTGCAAGTTTTTGAGATGACCAAAGGAATTAAAGTAAATGATGACGTCGAATTCTCAGGAGACATGCTTGCCGTAGAACTCGGGCCTGGACTGCTTACCCAAATATATGACGGGCTTCAGAATCCGCTTCCGCAGCTGGCGAAAAAGTGCGGCTATTTTCTTGAACGCGGAGTATACTTGGACCCGCTTCCAAAAGATAAAGATTGGGCTTTTACTCCTGCTGTAGAACAGGGCGCCGTAGTCAGTTGTGCAGATACTATCGGCACTGTGCCGGAATTGAGTTTTACTCACAAAATCATGGTGCCGTTTAACCTGAGCAGCACCTACACGGTAAAATCAATAATGCCTGCGGGGCATTATACCACTAAGGAAGTAATTGCCGTCCTGACAGACGATGCAGGTGAAGATTATAACATCCATCTTTCATTTTATTGGCCCATAAAACGAGCGATCACTTGTTATGAGGAACGTTACCGCCCAAACGAACCGCTGGTAACCCAATTCAGACTCATTGATACTTTTTTCCCGGTAGCCAAAGGCGGCACCTATTGCGTACCAGGCCCGTTCGGCGCAGGGAAAACAGTACTGCAGCAAACCACCAGTCAAAATGCAGATGTTGACATCGTAGTTATTGCCGCCTGCGGCGAACGGGCAGGTGAGGTGGTTGAAGTAATTCATGAATTCCCCAAACTCACAGACCCCCGAACAGCTAAACCTCTGATGGAACGGACTGTCATAATTTGCAATACATCTTCTATGCCTGTGGCATCACGGGAAGCGTCATTGTATACAGCAATAACCATATCCGAATATTACCGTCAGATGGGGCTCCATGTACTCCTCCTAGCCGATTCCACCAGCCGCTGGGCTCAAGCGTTGCGTGAAACATCTGGCCGCTTAGAGGAAATACCAGGAGAAGAAGCATTCCCGGCTTATTTAGAATCTACAATTGCAGGATTCTACGAAAGAGCAGGGCTCGTGCGCAATAGGGATGGAAGTATCGGATCAATAACAGTAGGAGGTACTGTAAGCCCTGCCGGAGGCAACTTTGAAGAACCGGTAACACAGGCAACTCTTAAAGTGGTAGGTGCTTTCCACGGCCTTTCCCGCGAACGCTCAGACGCTCATAAGTATCCGGCCATCCATCCCATGGATTCATGGTCAAAATACAAAGGAATCATTCCGGAAGAAAAAGTGGGCTATGCTATGCAACTTCTCATTCAAGGATCCGATGTGGAACAAATGATGAAAGTCGTCGGAGAAGAAGGGACAAGCCTGGAAGATTATATCCGCTATCTAAAAAGCACGTTCCTTGATGCGGTATATTTACAGCAAAATTCTTTTGACAAGGTAGACAAAGCTACAAGCCCAGAACGACAAAAGCATGTTTTTAACAATATCCTCCTGATTCTGGGAAGTATTTTCAACTTTGCAGACAAAGACGCCGCCCGCATTTGGTTTAACAGATTACGCCAGAAGTTTATTGATTATAACTATGCGCCTTGGCAAAGTGATGAGTTCAAAGCTATTGAGAGCGAAATTCTCGGCATGATAAAAGAAACGTCAAACGGTTTGGATCAGATCGCAGAAGCGCACATTGCCAGTTGATTTCTTTTTATAAAAAAGGATGTTTTAATGAAAAAGGTTTACTGCAAGATTGAATCAATAGTTGGCAATGTTATTACCGTCCGTGCAGAAGGTGTGCGCTACGGAGAACTGGCAAAAGTTGAAACTCGGTTTGGCACATCCTTGGCAGAAGTAATAGGATTGTCAGGAGACTTGGTGTCTCTTCAGGTTTTTGCCGGGGGCCGCGGCATTTCTACCAAAGCCACTGTTATATTCCTCGGCCATCCCATGGAAATTTCTTTTTCTGAAAATATTCTGGGCAGAGTCTTTGACGGTTCCGGTTCTCCACGTGACAACGGTCCGTCTCTGGCAGAAGACCTCATTCCTATAGGAGGACCTTCTGTTAACCCAAGCCATCGCATCATACCGAGAGAGATGATACGAACGGGCATTCCTATGATTGACTTGTTCAATACCCTAGTGGTTTCACAAAAACTGCCCATTTTTTCCATCTCAGGCGAACCTTACAATCAGCTTTTAGCACGGATTGCCATGCAAGCCAACGCCGATGTAATTATTCTCGGCGGTATGGGGCTAAAATTTGATGATTATCTTTTCTTTAAGGAAACTTTTGAGCGGGGCGGCTCATTTTCCAAGACAGTTATGTTCATACATACCGCAGCTGACCCTACCGTGGAATGCCTTATGATTCCAGACATGTCATTAGCAGTAGCCGAACAATTTGCCCTCCAAGATAAAGATGTGTTGGTACTTCTGACTGACATGACCAGTTTTGCAGATGCCATGAAAGAAATCGCCATATCCCAGGATCAAGTCCCCAGCAACAGGGGTTACCCTGGAGACCTCTACAGCCAGCTTGCATCCCGCTACGAAAAAGCTGTCGATTTTGACACGGCGGGTTCCATTACTATCCTAGGAGTAACCACCATGCCTGGCGATGATATTACACATCCAGTGCCAGACAATACAGGGTATATCACAGAAGGCCAATACTACCTTCGCGGCGGGCATATTGAACCCTTTGGATCGCTGTCACGACTCAAGCAGCAAGTAAACGCCAAAACCCGCAAAGATCACAGAGCTTTGATGGATTGCATGATAAAACTTTATGCAGCCTACAAAGATACTCTGGAAAAAAAATCCATGGGCTTTAACATGAGCGCATGGGACAACAAACTACTAAGTTATGGCGAATGTTTTGAGCAGGAGATGATGGATTTATCAAGGAATATTCCGTTGGAGAAAGCCCTTGATTTGGGATGGGAAATCTTAGCAAATAGTTTCACAAGTGATGAAACTGGCCTTCGGTCAGAACTGATTAATGAATTCTGGCCGCAAAATAAGGACTCGTAAAAACATATGGCGAAGCTAAATCTCACCAAAAATGAGCGGAAAAAGCAGAAAGATAATTTAAAGCGATTTCACCGCTACCTGCCTATGCTTACGCTAAAAAAACAACAACTCCAAGCTGAGATTCACGGGGTGGATATACGAGTAAATGAATTGCGCCGGCAAAAAGACCAAGTGGACAAAGGTTTCAGCAGTTGGGTCGCTGTATTTGCCGAAGAAGGGGTTTTTACGCCAGACGTACTACGAATTACCAAATTAATAACCATAGAAGGCAATATTGCCGGAGTTGCCATCCCGATTTTTAAAACAGTTGAATTTGAAACAGTTCCGTACGATCTTGTGGAAAAACCATTATGGCTGGATCTCGCAGTAGATAATATGAAAAAAACACTTTCTTTGAGACTAGAACTGCAATGTGCAGAAGAACAACAACAACGTCTCAGGAAAGAGCTGCAGATTACCAGCCAGCGAGTAAATCTCTTTGAAAACATAAAAATTCCGGAAGCTGAGGCAAACATTAAAAAAATCTCAGTTTATCTTGGTGATCAGCAGACTACGGCGATAGTGCGAGGCAAGATTGCCAAACATAAAATGGAGAAGCGCTGATGATCACACCAATGAAAAAAGTGTTTCTCCTCGTGATGGATAAAAATAAACAGGAGGCTTTAGAACAGGTCAGAGATTTGGGTGTCATTCACCTAGAAAAGAAATCTGTTTCTTCGCAAGCTCTGACAAAGCTCACAAACCGCTATGCGCAGATTGAAAATGCTTGGGGAGTGCTTTACAGTTTCCACAACAAAAAAACGGCAAAAGCAGAGCCTCCGTGTTTTGAGGGAGATATTGCAAGCCATGTCATAGCACTTTCTGAGCGCCGCAAAAAACTGCAAGCCTATATGCTTAATAATCATAGCGAAAAAGCCCGCTTTGGCAGATGGGGCGAATTTGATCCGCAAGATATCCAATATCTTGCGGATCACGGAGTAAATATATACCTATATGAAATTAGCTTTGATACATACAAAGACAACTTTGGTAACATACCATTTGTCGTTCTTGCTAAGGACAATCGGCAGAAATGCGTTCGTATAGCAGCTTTCGAAAAAATTCCAAACGAAGACCATTGGACGATGCCGGATCAGCCTCTTTCCGTAGTTCATGCAAGGGATGCACGCAGAAAAAGCGAACTGGCTAAAATCGAGGCAGAATTAACTTCTCTTTCGCCACTGAGAAAGCGTTTGGAAAACGAAAAAAAACACTTGATGGCAGACATTGAATTTGAAACAGCACGTGCCAGTATGGAACTAATCGACGAAAATAAAACCAACCATGAGACAGATTTATCTGTTTCATGGTTTTCAGGTTACGTTCCGGCACACGATGTGAGATTACTTGAACAAGCAGCCAGCGAAAATGGCTGGGCATTATGTGCCACCGATCCAGCAGAGGACGATTTTAACGTCCCTACCAAATTAAAAAACAACCGCTTCACAAGCCTTGTATATCCTATTATGAATTTTCTTGACTTATCTCCAGGTTATAGAGAGACAGACATTTCCAGCTGGTTTCTCGTTTTCCTTGCTATATTCTTTGGGATAATTTTCGGAGATGCCGCATATGGAGCTATTTTGCTACTTATTTCACTCATCTTCATGGCTAAAAGCGCAAAAAAAGGCATCCCTCTTTTTACAAAATTCCTTTTTTTAATGAGTACTTCATGTTTTATTTGGGGAGCTCTTACCGGCGCATGGTTTGGCCTTGATATCGCAAAAATACCTCAGTTTTTGCAAAATATAACTCTCCCATTTATTACCAATGCCTCCAGTGAATCCGGATGGATTACCTCATACAACGAAAGCAACCTCTGGATTAGCTCAGGGATTGCGACAGCTCATGCTACAGCCGAAGCCCATACCGGAGCAGTTGAAGCGAACCTTAAATTATTCTGCTTCAGCCTTGCCTTGGTACACCTTGGACTAGCTCACATAAAACGAATGCTCCGTAATATTAAATCACTGAAAGTCCTAGCGGAATTAGGACATTTGGCTATGCTTGTCGGAATGTATTTTGTCATCCTTTCAATGATGGTATATAACACAGGATTTGAAGGAGTAAAATCATGGCAACTTTTACTCCTGGCTGGTGGTTTCATATTGGTGTTTATCTTTGCAAATTATAAAAATAACTTGTTAAAATCCATAACTTCAAGCTGCACAAATTTCATATCCTTACTACTTACGATAACAGGCGCGTTTTCAGATATCATGTCCTATATAAGGCTTTGGGCCATGGCTATTGCCGGAGCGGCTATTGCCAGCACAATCAATAGCTTTGCCGAACCAATGCTGGGAAATTTAATATTTTTCGTTTTTGGCGTATTACTGTTCGTGTTCGGACACGGCTTTAATATGGTGCTTAACGCAATGTCGTTTCTAGTTCACGGAGTACGGCTTAATACATTGGAGTTTTCAAGCCGTGTAGGGCTTGAATGGTCAGGATTTGCATATAAACCATTTGCCAGGCGATCGCAATAATAATATTTGACAGGAGGAGGAGTTCACTATGGATTCACAATTTTTAGGAACGTTAGGCGCAGGACTTGTACTTGGTCTTTCTGCTGTTGGAACTGCCATAGGTATGGGTATTGCAGGAGCGGCTGCTATAGGCAGCAGCAAGCGCTGCTACAGAGCCAATAAGCCAGTGCCTATGTTCATGCTCACATTCGTAGGTTTTCCTCTTACACTAACTATCTACGGCTTCATACTTATGCAGCAAATATTAGCTGTTACAGTAACACCGGAAAATGCCGGCTTACTATTTGGTTATGGAGTCGGCGCAGGGCTAGTTATGGCTGTAGTCGCGGCAGTAGAAGGCAAAGCAGGCGCCGCTGCTTGTGACTCGCTAAGCGATACAGGCAAAGGCGTAGGTTTTTACATCGCCATACTCGGCATCATGGAAACTGTAGCCCTTTTTACCATGGTTTTCACTATGACAAACCTGACCTGATACAGTCACGCATTTATTTTGTGCCATGCTGTATAAGCAGGTTTAAAATCTGTATCCATAGATGGTTTGGCTTTGCTTGGTTTGGCAGTGAATCACAAAGCAGTGGGCGCATACAAAACAGCTTGGAGTATGCATTTTGAACTTATTATGAGGAATGTATAAGTTCAAACATATATCGGACTCCTGAAGGGAGAATAGGAGTCCGATGATGAAACAGACCTATACGCTGATTAACTTGAGGCGTTATGCTTCCAGCGTTATGAAGCATGTTTCAACTACCAGCCCATAGTATCTGTCCAATCAGGCTGTCTGCGACTTCTGGATGAAGGTTCTTTTACCGGAAGAAGGCCTTTAGGACTTCGCCGTATGGCATGCGGACACCCTGCTGGATGACTTCGATGAGTTCAACCGCAAACTTACAGATTGGCTTATCTTCTACAACACCGTTCGTCCTCACCATGCGGTGCGCATAAATGGCAGACAGGTGCCGCCCCTCATAGGCTACTTCAATATGCCAGAATACGATCCCCTTAAGTCCAATATGTTTTGGACACATACATCTGGTTGCTTTTGCGCCGCAGCAGTAATAAAATAACGGACGGACACTGCCAAATCACTCAACGACACCAAGACGGGAGGAAACTATGAAGGCTTTCTCGGAATTCAAGCAATTTATCATGCGCGGCAATGTGATAGATATGGCCGTCGGTGTGATTTTCGGCGTGGCTTTCGGCGCCATCGTCACATCCATGGTAAACGACATCCTGATGCCGCCAATCGGACGCCTGCTAGGCGGTGTCAACTTCTCTGACCTCTTCATTAACCTGACCTCAACCGAATACGCGACCCTGTCAGAAGCCCGCGCGGCTGACGCCGCCGTCATCGCCTACGGCGCATTCATCAACACCATCATCAACTTCATTATCATCGCCTTCGTGCTGTTCCTGATTGTTAGGAGCGCCAACCGCATTATGAAAGCCTCTCAACAGCAAGCCCCGGTAGCGCCACCACCAGCCACCAAAGACTGCCCGTACTGTTTGTCGAAAATTCCGGAGAAAGCCACGCGCTGCCCTGCCTGCACCACCCAACTGGGAGAGCTAACATAGGCAGGATATCTCCGGCGGCTATTGCGACCGGCGCTGGTCAGCCTACTCATCGGGATGACGGCTCTCCTGACTGCATGCCACGCAACCATCCCGCCGGGCATCTTGGTAATCGTGCTGAATGCACCATCCGATCCCGAAATCAGCCTTCTGGCAGAAAGCATAAATTTTTCCCGCACTGACGGGATTTTCGAAAGTTGCTTCACCATCTAGAGCCGTATTCTCGTCACTGGCAAAAATTACACGCTTGAGAGAACAACCCGCGAAGAAAGTTTCGAGGTCTCTACCGGTCCTCCGCCGAAGAGCGCCAGCAACCTTTATACTTTGGACATTAAGCACCAGTCCATCAGCTCCGGCGAATTACAGTCCCGTGAAATCGGTCTGACCGCGATGCGCATCGGCGTCATATTACTGCTTGAAGACGCTGTCTTATTTCTCTTCGGCTACCGCTCGCGGCATTCCTGGTTGGTCTTCCTGATGGTAAATGCCATCACGCTGTGTTACCTGAACGCCATTCTAATACACACCACCCAGCCACGCTCCCTGTCCAGCTCCGTCATTTTCGGCGGGATGATTGTGTTTATCATAGAAATGATTGCCTTCCCTTTTGCGATAAAAGAGAACTCCCGCTGGATTACCGCTGCCTACGTACTCGTGGCCAACATACTTAAGCTGCTTGTCGGCATCTGGCTGGTAACCAAACTACCATTTTAGCCATTTGACCATCCGCCCGTTTTACTGGAAAATATACCGGAGTATATGCGCCACACCGGCGTCTGGTGAAACTTTATGACTGAGACATCCATCATGCAGGAAAACATTGCCTGGCTCAAGGACTTCTACCGCCGCTTCGACGGAGAGGTGAAGTTGCTTTACCGGAACGAGCCGTTCTGGAACACCTGCAACAAGTGCAGCGACGGCTACTGCTGCGCTCACGCCATTTTCCCAGTGCTGCAGAGTGCTGGCAACCCTTTCAGCGCCGAGGAATGGTGGATACAACTCGAATATGCACGCGACCATTTTACTCCAGAAGAGAAGAAGCAGCTTTTGCGGAACGTCCGCTCGAAACGCAAAGATTGCATATTCCTCTTTGGCAGCCGCTGCGCAATCCATCCCGCCCGCAGCTGGGCCTGCCGCGTGCATCCATATGTTATCTCGTACCATCCAGCTCCCACTATCTTCCCGGTCGGGGAGATGGCGTTGCCGTCATGTCCGACGTTGGCCAGCGCGTTCGACATCGGCATCGACGAGCAAGTCACACAGAAGCCTACGCCAATCGAGCGCCACCCTGACGGGCGCCTGGTAAAGGTCAAACTGCGCAAACGCAAGCCGCTGTGGCTGATTGACGCCTCTGATTATGTCAAGGAGTATCAACAGCACGCGCCCATACGACACGATCGTCCCATCGGTGACTGGGAAGAGGTGGTCAAAATGGCAAAAGAGGCGGGAGGCGGGGGCGACGACTCCGAAATCATGGCGCATTACCTGGCATTCACCCAGGGCATGACCTACCTGCCGGACGGGCGCATCGGATATGAGGCGTAAAGCAACATTTCCAAATGGCTACCAAACGGGTTTTGTAACTTTTCCGGTAGCGCACACCCTCCAAAACATCTATAATTGGCACAACCTGTTCAGTTAGAGGGATTTAGATCGTGATTGTACCATATTACGAAAAGCCCAATTTTAAGTTATATCTGTCCGATTGCATTGAGTTGCTCAATTCTATGGAAGAGAACTCGGCGGACATGGTTTTCGCCGACCCGCCATACTTTCTTTCGTCCGGTAGCTTCACATGCCAAAACGGAAAAAGAGTGAGTGTCAAAAAGGGTGAGTGGGATCTGAGCAATGGTTCCAAGAAAAACTTTGAGTTCCACATGGATTGGATAAAAGCCTGCCACAGAATACTAAAACCCAACGGGACAATCTGGATTAGCGGTACGTATCACTCAATTTACCAATGTGGGTTTGCGCTTGAACTAAATGGCTTCCATTTTTTGAATGATATTGCGTGGTTGAAACCAAATGCCGCGCCAAATCTGAGTTGTCGATTTTTTACTGCCAGCCACGAAACCTTACTGTGGGCAAGAAAAGATAAAAAGGCCAAACACACCTTTAACTATCATGCCATGCGAAACGGAGCATGGACTGATGACCAGCTAAAAAAACCAAATACGCAAATGAGATCCGTATGGTCTATTAATACACCTCCAGCGACAGAAAAGAAATTCGGAAAGCATCCGACACAAAAACCAAGTTCACTATTAAAACGAATCATCTTAGCCAGCACAAATGAAAAAGATTTAATCGTAGATCCTTTCACAGGAAGCTCAACCACAGGATTGGTTTCATATTTTTACAAACGCAACTTCGTAGGGATAGACACAGCAAAGCCATATCTAGACCTATCCATCAAAAGGTTTGAGTCCCTGAATAGAAACATCCAGGTCAAGCAACCGTCATTCTCAAAATTGGCTACAGCCACGGCAGAGATGACTTCTGAATACATGCTGGTAGAGAGATTTTTTAACGAAGATGAACGCAAGCCTATCGACAAATGCTTGAGGTCACAAAAATGAAAATTGTAACAAGAGCAACAGCAATTAAGAACCTGCAGAAATTTATAGGACATGACCTGCGCGAATTAGCAGTAAAATACGGCGTAACCACCTACGAAACCGGAAAGCAAAATAAGGGGTGGAAGGGACTGCTGTTAGAGAAACTTGCCGGACTGGAAACCAACGTGTCAAAAGCTCCCAATGGCTTGTCCTATGAAATAAAATCCGTAAGCTTTCACTACGTTAAAGATAACCTTGTTCCCAAAGAAACCATGGCAATCACGATGCTCAATGAAGATGAACTGCGAAAATCAGAGTTTTTTGAAAGTCATTGCTGGGACAAACTCAAATCACTGGTGTTCTGCGCCGTAACGTGGGATGGCAAAAATGCAGAATCTTCTAAACTGTTAAGCGTAACAAGCCTCGATTACGCGGAAGACGATAATCTGATTAAAGAAATACAGGCCGACTATGATTTAATCAGGCAAAAACTGATTGACTACGGATTTGACAGTCTTACCGGTATCGACGGCAAATGGATTCAGGCCAGAACTAAAGGCGCCGGTCATGGTTCAAAAAGTCGGGCGTTCTATGCCAGAACTTGTCTTGTCGCGGAGATATTCAAAACTGCTTCATGACAACTGCTTAGAACGCTCGCTATTGTCCCCAACCAAACATAGAATAGGCACCCCACCGCGCTTCACACACCACCCCACCGACTTTTGAGCTGCCCACAAGCGGCATCTATTTCCCCGCCGTAACTCCTGCGCAGCGTGACCGGTATGCGCAAACGCGCCAACTCCGCTTCAAAGGCCATCGCCGTCTCTTTCAATGACGGCTTATAGGTGCAACCGGCAGTCGGATTGGCGCTAATCAGGTTGATATGACAGTTGAGACCGCGCAAAAGATGCGCCAGTTCCCGCGCCTGCTCCATGGAGTCGTTGATGCCATCGAACATGGCGTATTCGAAAGTGACGCGCCTGCCGGTGGCCTGCACGTAGGCGTCGCAGGCCGGAATCAGCTTTCCCAACGGGTATTTACGATTCATGGGCACCAGCCGGTTCCTGAGCAGGTCGTCCGGAGCGTGCAGGGATACGGCAAGCCCGACCTGCAATTTTTCCTTGCCGAGCTTTTGTATGCCAGGGATATGCCCCGCTGTAGAGATGGTGATATGGCGCGCCCCTATCCCGAATCCCCACTCCGCGTTAAGACGCCCCACAGCCACCATGACGTCAAGGTAATTGGCGAACGGCTCGCCCATACCCATGAAAACAATATTGGAGATAGTCTCTCCACCCTCCATCCGCCTTGCGAAATACAGTACTTGGTCGCAGATTTCGGAAGAAGCCAGATTGCGCTCGTAACCCTGCTGTCCAGTGGCGCAGAAGGGGCATCCGATGGCGCAGCCCACCTGCGAGGAGACGCACACCGTGAACTGGGACTTAGCCGAGGGTATCAGCGCCGTTTCAATGCTGCGCCCATCCCACAGCACCAGAAGAACCTTCTGCGTACCGTCACGCGCTGTCCGGAGTTCTATTTCGGACACACTGGACAGGGTCAGTTTTTCCCCGAGCCGGACACGCAAGTCTCTGGGGAGATCCGACATAGCATCAAACGAGGAGGCACGTTTCTGATACACCCAGCGCAGCAACGCTCCGGAGCGATAGGAGGGCTGGCCGAAGGACGCCATCAGCTCCCCGACCTGGGACGGGCTTAGATCTGTTATAAAGACAGGACGTTCAGACATGGCCTTGCTCTCCCTGAATTATTTGCCGACGCTATGCATCTCGCGGTTAAGAAAAAAACAGTGGCGCAGATGGCCACGATTACGGTCAGTATACCCGCTTCCTTCAGGGCAGGCTCTATCGCGGGGTTGATGATGTCGGCGGCTATCATAAACTCCAACCCAAGCAGCAGGTGGCCAGTCCCTTGTTGTAACGGCTGTCTCGAGCTGCACGATGGACCCGCGTCCAATCAGCGCCTTGATTTCCACGCGCAGGAATGAAACGACACCCCACACCACCACCCAGATGACGCCTGCCGCAACAGCTACATCCGTCAGAATTTCTTTCATGTCGGCGCCCACGCTTCTTCGCGTTTAAAGTATCGGCAGGTAGCGCGTCCTCTCATAATCGGTAACATGCATGCGGTACTGCGCCCACTCGCGCTTTTTGTTCCCGATAAAGGCGCGGAAAGTATGTTCACCCAGTGCCTTTTTTACAATCTCACTCTTTTCCGCAGCCTCGACGGCCTGCTGCAGATCGGCGGGCAGAAGCCCGATGCCGCGCCTGCGAAGCTCTTCTTCGCTCATCTCGTAAACATTCTCTTCGACAAGTTCGGGAGGCACCATGCCCTTCTCGATGCCATCCAGTCCCGCCGTCAGCATCACGGCAAAGGCAAGATATGGATTGCAGGCCGGATCCGGCGAGCGGAACTCAATACGCGTGGCAGCCTCGCGCCCAGGCTTGTACTGGGGGATGCGTATCAGATCGGAGCGGTTGCGCTGCGCCCACGAGATATAAACCGGCGCTTCGTAGCCGGGAACCAGCCGCTTGTAGGAGTTGACCCATTGATTGGTGACAACGGTGATTTCGTGCGCGTGGGACAACAACCCTGCCACATAGCTATGCGCCAGCTTCGAGAGATAGCAAGGACCATCATTATCAAAGAAAACATTGGAATTACCCTTGAAAAGCGACTGATGCACGTGCATACCGGAGCCGTTAACGCCAAAAACCGGTTTGGGCATGAAAGTAGCATATACGCCGTTGCGATGCGCAATCTCCTTGACCACCAAGCGATAGGTCATGACATTGTCTGCCATGGTAAGCGCATCGGCATAGCGTATGGCGATTTCATGCTGAGATGGGGCGCCCTCATGATGCGAACACTCCACACCGACGCCCATCTGCTCCAGCGTCAGCACCGTCTCGCGGCGCAGGTCTGATGCCTCATCCAGCGGTGTCAGATCAAAGTAGCCGCCGGCATCAAGAAACTCGGTATCATGCTGAATGACGCTGTCCGCACTTTTCCTGAAATAAAAAAACTCCAGTTCGGGCCCCACGTAGAAGGTGTAGCCCATATCAGCAACCCGCTTCAGCACCTTTTTCAGAACATAGCGGGGGTCCCCCTCAAAGGGACGGCCGTCGGGCAGTAGCACGTCGCAGAACATGCGCGCCGCCGCATTATCTTTGGGTCCCCACGGAATGATGCGAAAAGTCTCAGGGTCAGGCAAGGCGATCATGTCGCTCTCTTCAATACGCGTGTAACCCTCAATAGAGGATCCGTCGAAGCCTGCCCCCTCTTCCAGCGCTCTTTCCAGTTCATTAATGTTGATGGCAAAGCTCTTGAGTATGCCAAGCACGTCGGTAAACCAGATGCGAATGAAACGCACGTCGTTTTCCTTGCACTGCTTCAGTACATGAGCCTTGGCTTCGGCGCTGGACTTGGGCATCGTAACCTCCATGAAGATACTACTCTGCATTATAACACAGCAGAGTCGCCGTAGATTGCCGGTTTGGAGAAAGGATTGCGATGTGCGGAAGCCAGCAGCCGGATAAAAAGAGTGGTCACGTTCATCAACTCCAACCAAATCCGGCCACTATATCATTCCAGCCGCATTGACTAATCCAACGGGCGGTAGCTATAATGTTTCCGGTTATCAGTGACGAGCTAGCCGGCTGACCGCTGGACTTATCCAGGTCTGGAAGACGTCTCGCCCAGATGAACCCCTGAAGCAACACCTAAAGTAGCTGTCGTCTTTACTCCTTGGGGAGTGTAAGTGGTTACAGGATGCATACAGTCCGCACTCCAACGGGAGTGATTGAGTTTTTGTTTTTAGGACAGGAGGCATAGTGAGATTAATCGCAGCAAGCACTGGTAGCTTCCCCCGCATCGGGGATGGAAGCCAAGAGCAGCAACTACGCAAGGCATTGGCCAGCTTGGACAGGCAGGAGATAGACCTGTCGGGGCTGAAAGCCGTTGAGGAAGAGGTCACGCGGGAAGCCATCGCGCTTCAAGCTGTCGCGGGCGTTGACCTGCTTACCGACGGGCATATACGCTGGCACGACGCAGTTTCGCATGTCATGGGCAAACTGCAGGGCGTACAAGTCGGCCCACTGTCCCGTTTTTTCGACACCAACACCTACTATCGTCAACCCATTGTTCAGGAGAAAATAGTCTGGCAGCGTCCGCTGGTGCTTGACGAGTTTCTTTTCGCTCAGCGCAACGCGCCGAAGCCCGTCAAACCGGTGCTTACCGGCCCCTGCACGCTGGCCCGGCTGTCGGTAAACCAAGCCTACGGCAACACCGATGAACTGATGGAAGCAATAGGCATTGTTATAGCCGAAGAGGTCAAAGCCCTAGCCGAAGCCGGAGCCGCCGTTATACAAATAGACGAACCGTCGCTACTGCAAAACCCGCAGGATATTGCGCGGTTACGTCCGTTGCTGGAGGCAGCAAACCGCTGCAAGGGGACGTCGGAGCTGGCTCTCTACACATACTTTGGAGACGCCGCCCCGGTCTGTGATGAACTCCAACAGCTTCCAGTGGATATTCTGGGACTGGACTTTACCTACAGCACCAATCTGGTCGAAATCCTGACCGGTTCAGGCATCGGCAAAAAACTGGGGCTGGGGCTTGTAGACGGGCGCAATACCCGGATGGAAACCGAGGCGGATATTTTCCCTGTGCTGGAGGCGCTGTCAGCGCTGCCAGGAGTGGATGACTGCTATCTGAACCCATCCTGCGGACTGGAATACCTGCCTAAGGAAAGAGCCGTTGCCAAGCTGAAAAACATGGTCGGCCTGCGCGATAAATTCATAGGAGGCAAGCATGCCTAGAATCAAACTGGAGCAACTCGGCCTGTATCTGCCTTTACTGCCCACTACCACGGTGGGAAGCCTGCCCAAGCCGGATTATCTTTTGACCGCCAGGGCGCAGTACGCCCGCGGCGCGATGGAGTACGCAAAACTCAAGGAGCTTGAGGAGCAGGCCACCCGGTTCTGGATTGAAAAACAAGACGAAATAGGGCTGGACGTTCTGGTGGACGGCGAAATGTACCGCGGAGACATGGTAGCGTATTTCGCCGAGACCATGAAGGGCTTCCAGACGGGAAAACTGGTGCGTTCATACGGCAACCGCTACTACCGCAAACCGGTGATAGCCGGCGCCGTGGAATGGTGCAACCCGATTACGCTGGACTGGTGGCGGTATGCTCAGTCGCTGACCCAAAAGCCGGTGAAGGGGATGCTGACCGGACCCTACACGGTTATGGACTGGTCGTTCAACGAGTATTACGCCAACCGGCGCGAAGCCGCCGTCGCCATCGCCCGTGAAATACGGAAAGAGGTGGAAGCACTGGTAGACGCCGGGGCAAAAATCATACAAATCGACGAACCGGCCATATCCACCCGCGTCGACGAACTGGATCTGGCGCGGGAGGTAATGGAAATGGTAACCGACGGCATCGCCGCCTACTTCATCTGCCATATCTGTTACGGCGACTTCCTGCCTGTTTACCGCCATATGCTCTCGCTCAGCGTCGACAACCTCGACCTGGAAACCTGCCGGCGAACACATATACTCGAGGATTATATCGCCAGCAACCGCTTCGACAAAGATATTTCCTACGGCGTCGTCGACGTACACAGCCACAAGATAGAGAGCGAACAGACTATTGAGGCTTCCATACGACATGCCCTGACCCTTTTTGACAAGGAATCCATCTGGATTGGCCCCGACTGCGGGTTGAAAACCAGAAATTCAGAAGAGTCCATCGCCAAACTTACCAACATAGTAAAGGCTGTGTCGAATATCAGGCGGGAGATATAGTCAAACAACAACCAGAGGATGGCGGATACTGCCGGGCAAAGCCGGACGGATAAGGAATTGCATACGGACTACGACGTAGAAGTAAAACTGCTGGCGATTACGCCTGATTGCGAACAACTGCTGGAGCAGGCGGGACGGCTTTGCTATGCCAGCGGGGATAAGCTCGGCACCAGCGCGGACTGGCTTAAAACCAGAATTAAGCAGGGGCATGAAAGCCTGATTGAACATGCCAGCGCCACCTTTTACATCCGGGCATCCCGCGCCCTGACCCACGAGCTGGTGCGCCATCGTATCGCCAGCTACTCCCAGCGCAGCCAGCGTTACGTCAAGGAGCTTCAGGAGGAATATATCACTCCTCCCGAACTGGCGGAGAAAAGCGCTGAAGCTACTACGCTGTTTCATCAGTCGATGTCAGCCGCCTGGGACACCTATCGCCGGCTGCTGGATGCCGGAATCAAGCCGGAAATAGCCCGCTACGTGCTGCCTAACGCCTGTGCCACTGAAATAATCTGCACTTGGAATTTTCGTGAGATACGGCATATCCTCAAACTGCGCTCAAGCACGGCGGCACTGCCGGAGATAAGGGCGGTCGCCGGTAAAATAGCCGCCGTCATGAAAGAGCAGGCTCCTGAAGTATTCGCGGACATAGACTGCTAACACAGAAAAAACGGCGAACCAGGCGTCAAAATACGGATGGAACTCATGGGAATGCGCCCGCGTCCCCAAGTCATCCACTTCCTGCATGCGCTTGTAGTCCAGCCAGACTGAAGTCCATATTATACACTCGAATTGTTTTGGAAATGTTTCATGAATGTTGTGCTGGTTATTGCCGATAAGTTGACTGGTGACTTTTCAACATGTTACGCTCTACGTGGGTGTGAGTAGACTCTAGCAAAATATTCACAGGCGAGGTGTTGCAGGCGGGCTGTCTTATGATAAATAAGATGCAGGAACGCAGAGAACCTTCAGCAACCAGTATTGTCCGTGTTGTTTCGATGGCGCGGGCGTCTGGTTGCTTTATTGTTTTTACGGGGAAAGCACTATGAAGCAAATTAGTGCACGAGCGATATTGACATGAAAAAGTTGAAGCTGATTGCTTTACTATCGTTGGTTGTGTTCACGCCTGTTGTGATGGTGGCGTGCAAAAATAATGCTGGTGACGAGTGGAACAATTATCGAAATCATCCGGGATTAAGCAATGAATTGCAAAAACAAATTGTCGCTGATTGTTTTAGAAACATTGACAATACCTACGGAAACTATAAACTGGAGGATTTTTATATTGCCAAATACTATGGCACCTACAACGCGAGTGTTGCTGTAATTATGGGAGGTCTAATAGGACCTCCTTCAGTCCCTCCACCCTATGAAGTTGCCGGATTTGTATTTCAACATAGTACTTGGGAAACCATTATCATATGGAATTCAGGGATACTTTATGAGCTAGTCATTGCTTACGACGAAGGCTTATTGACAATAGCCGATATAGAAGCACTACACAATATACACACAGCATAACTGTAAATTAGCGGGAGGAAAAATAAATGAAAAAGTTAGTATCAATCGGACTATCCTTAACATTGCTGGCATTGACATAGTGTCAGACTAAAGATGGAATTGGTACAATTTTCGTGGGCAAGACCACTTTACGGACCAGTGGGCGGCTGATGACTTTAGATACCAAGCCTATAATGGAACCCAGGTACTGGGTTCATACATGGGTAACACCATATTCTACGGTGTCTACTGGCAGGTGGAATACTACAGTAATGGATATTGGTATTCGTACTCACCTGCGCCATAACTGCCAACTCTTTTGACATTCAGGCAAGGCGGGCGTTGTTAGTTTTGTGTCAACGCATCAGTTTGACATCCCCACCCGTTTTATTTATCATGTTTGTTTCATCCGGCACCGGTCTGCCGTTTTTATTCAAGATATGAATACTAAAATCGTCATCGTGGATTATGGAGCTGGCAATCTGCGCAGCGTGGTAAACGCCGTGCGCTCGCTGGGCCATGAGCCGCATCTCACGGCTGACCCCGCCGAAATCACATCCGCCGCAGCCGTCATCCTGCCCGGCGTAGGGGAGGGAAGCGCGGCGATGACTGAGTTGACACGGCTTGGCCTTGCAGAGGCGCTACAAGAGCGGGGCAAACGCAATCTACCCCTTCTGGGCGTCTGTTTGGGTCTTCAAGTCCTCATGGGCACTACGGAGGAAGGAGGGGATGTCCCATGCCTGAACATCGTGCCCGGACTGGTGCGAAAACTGCCGGAAAATCATAAAATCCCCCACATGGGCTGGAACCAGGTAAAACAACTCCGTAGCCATACCATTTTCGAAGGTATCCCTGACAACGCCTATTTCTATTTCGTGCATAGCTATTACGCCGACCCGCAGGATAAAACAGCGGTTATCGGCGCCACCGATTATGGCGAGCAATTCTGCTCAGTCCTCGCGCAGGGTAGCGTGATCGCCACTCAGTTCCACCCGGAGAAGAGCGGCGAAACGGGGTTGCGCCTTTACGGCAACTTCCTGCGCCTGGCACTGGGAGGCAGGACATGTTAACCAGACGCATTATTCCCTGCCTGGACGTCAAGGACGGACGCGTGGTCAAGGGCACCAGCTTTCTAAATCTGCGTGACGCCGGAGACCCTGTGGAACTGGCGGATTTTTATTACAAAGGCGGTGCCGACGAGCTGGTTTTCCTCGACATCACCGCCACCCCGGAGGGACGCGACACCACGGCGGAAATGGTTGAACGCATCTCGGAAAAGCTGTTCATGCCGCTTACCGTGGGTGGAGGGCTGCGCAGTATCGAAGATATACAGAAACTGCTACGCGCCGGAGCCGACAAGGTATCGCTCAATACCGCCGCGGTGAAAAACCCGCAGCTCATCAGCGAGGGAGCGGCGCGCTTCGGCAGCCAGTGCATCGTGGTCGCCATCGACGCCCGCCGCCGGGAAAACGAAGCCGGATGGAGTGTATACGTTAAAAGCGGCCAGACCCTCACGGAGCTGGACGCCATCGAGTGGGCCAAAAAAGCCGCGGAACTGGGTGCCGGTGAAATCCTGCTCACCAGTATGGACGCCGACGGACACTGTTGCGGCTACGACATCGAACTGACGCGGCGGATATCGAAAGAGGTAAACATTCCGGTGATTGCCTCCGGCGGCGCCGGCAGTCTGGAAGATTTATACGCTGCGCTGGATGAAGGTGGTGCTGACGCCGTGCTGGCGGCCAGTATTTTCCATTACGGCAAACACAGTGTTGCCGAAGTCAAGGACTATCTGAAACAACGCGGCATACCAATCCGCCCCTAGGCCTGCGCAACAAATCAAGGACGCCGACCACAGCTTTATCGACACCATGCGCAACATGAGAGCTACCGCTTCCACAAACGGGGATAGCCAAGCAGCCGTAAATCCCCTATTTGCAGAACGGGCACAACGGATATTTGCACGGCTGGCAGGAAAGACACAACCCGCCATGCCCCAACGCTGCCACCTCGTCACGCATGATGCGGTCTTCAGCCAGCATACGCGGTAAAAACACGTCCATTACCGTCGCCTTGTTCCATAATGCGCAGGTGGGAGCGCCCAGCACCGGAACGCCGTCCAGATAGGCTACCAGACAGGAACTGCCCGGCATAACCGGCGCACCGTAAGAAACAATTTCGGCGCCGGCGAGCTCCACCGCCTCTGTTGTCACATCATCAGGATCGACGCCAAAACCGCCGCAGGCAAAAATGATTTCCGCCCCGCGTGTTTTCATATCAATAACGGCATCGGCAATCTGCCGCTCGTCATCTGGTACGATTACAGAGTGAATCACCTGCGCCCCCAACGCCTCCATCTTGCGCCAGATCAGTTCGGTGAACTTCTCCTCGGCCTCTCCCCTGAAGAACTCTGTGCCGACGACCACCACACCGGCGCGCTTGAGGACGAACGGCAGGAGTTTCAGCACCGGTCCCTTTTCGCGGCACAGATTTTCGACAGTGCGCAACCCTGCGTCGGGGATGTACAGCGGAATAATCTTGGCGCCAGCGACCACCATATCCAGTTCGCAGACGGTGCCGGTGTGACGGGTGGCCAGCACCACGCGGCCAGCGGCGTTTATTTCACCCAACAGCGACATATTTACCTTTAACACACCGCGCGCGGCGGCAATAAAATCAATGCGCCCCTCCTTGATATCAGAGCGACGGAACCCCGCACCGGCGAAGGCGTCAGACAGGCGATAAGCGGCGTCTTCCTCGTTGACGTCCGCTTCCCCATCCGTCATGACGTAAACATGGGCCTTTCCAGAATCGAGCGCTGCCGGAATATCCTCGCGACGCAACACCCAGCCACGCCGGAAAAGCGTCTCCGCGCCGCGGGTCAGGTCGTGACCCAGCGTCATGCCGGCGGCATCATGAATCGGTACTTTTTTAATCATGGACGGCTTCTCCGGAGATAAAAATTGCTAAACGTTCACGAGATGCTTACGGTATTCATCAGGGGTGTTGAGATTGACCAGCACGCTGCCGGAGGATACCGGCACCTCTAGGATGTCGCCTGAGTGAGCCTTGAGTAGTTCGCGCCCACCAACGTCGCCGCTCTGCTTAAGTAGCTCCGTCTTGTAGTAAGCAGCGATCAGGATAGGATTGCCGCGCTCGCCGCGGCGCACCGGAATCACAATACCCTTGCGGGTGGCAACAGCCGCCGCAATCAACTTGTTGTAGATATAGGGAGAAATCAGAGGCTGGTCGCCCAGCGCCACCAGCACAAAACGCGCCTCGGGATTTACCAACTTAAGGCCGGCGGTCAGCGAGGTACTCATACCGCGCGCGTAGTTTTCATTGAACACCTGCGTTACCCCGCGCCTGCCAATACGGGCACCGATTTCATCCGCCTTCGAGCCGAGGACAACGATCACCTCACCGGCGCGCGAGGCCAGCAGGTTGTCAAGGGTGCGCTCAATCACAGTGCCGCCGCCGAAAGGCAACAGCAACTTATTTTCCCCCATGCGGGTACTCTTGCCGGCGGCCAGCAGAACCGCCGATACGCAGGATGTTTTAGACGCGGTCATAGCCAAAAGAAAATTTCTCCAGAGGTAAAGTATGTCATGAAAAGTAGCATGCGTCAAAGACCCTGCGACAATCTTGTAATACGTCACCATTTAAAGTTCGATGCAGAAATCAAGACTACTCGTAAATATCAGAAACCTACATGAGTGACTTATTGCTGGAACAAATTACGATTAAAGCGACCTAAATTGCTTCAGTCATTTAATATCATTGTCAGCAAGTTCCTTGTATCGCCCCAGCAACTCCGCAACAATCTCAAGCTCAGTAGTCTTAGGATCAAATCCATACAGCTTCATCACGGCGCGGTCGAGTTTCTGGTGAACTTTTAATAATTCCGACGGCATGGTCAGCGGGTCGTATAGATCGGCAAGAGAACTATCAGAGAATACTGCGCGAGCGCCAAGAACAGCTTGCGCTAACTTTTCTATTGTAGCTTTTTCTTTATCAGGTGCCTCTGGCCACGGGAAGTTGTTGTAGACAAGCGTATTAGAATAACGGTAATCGCTTTTCAAGCGTCCGCATACTGCCCGCGTCCACGCCATGTGGACGGATGATGTCAAAATTCCGAAATGGTAAAGCGTGGCGTTGGGGATGATTTTTACAAGATTACTGCACAGAATTTCTGGCGTGAGAAAACCAATAGGAATGTATCTGCGGCGTTCTGATGAAACTTCGGGGACAACGATAAATGTTCCATCGGAGATATTGGTGAAAGCAAATTCTCGCGGTGTTTCAGCCAGTTGTTTCGTAACTTCACGATTGCTTTCAAGCCGAAACATTTTTACCGCTTCAACCCGTTTCATTGCTTCGGGCATTGTGCGCAATTCCGCAGGAGAACAATTTTTCAAAAACAAAAAATAGCGGTAATAACGATTAATAAATTCATGTGAACCTATCCACGGACGAAACCATTTTTCCGCCTGCGGTTCTTTTTTCAAAAACTCCTCTTTTTCTTCTGCCGTAAATAGATAATGACCTCCGTCTATCGGTTGGTTGCCAAGACTCATATTCGGCACATCGCAAATTGGTTTGCTACGGCTCTCGATAAAAACGGTCGGGGCTTCAAGGAGGTAGGGGTTGATGTTTTTCGCTGGAATCTTCGCCCCGTCGCTGCCGCAGATGAACAAACCCCCGTCACTTCGTGACACCCCCTTTATTCCCGCTACCGCAGAAAGGGGGCTTGTTTCCCCTGCCCCCTTTTCAAAGGGGGTACCGCCCGCAGGCGGTGGGGGTTGTTTCCAAACATAGTCTATATAGCCCATTTTGCCGTCTGACAGGGGTACTTTGTATTCGAAATCGCCGATGGCTTCAGGGTCAGAAACGCCGAAAACACGCAGGAAGTCAGTGGTGAATGACTGGGCTTGAGCCTCTTCCTTGTGAGCGGCCTCCCAACGCTTTGAAAATGCTATGGCTTTGGACTGAATTTCATTCCATGAGAGTGCCATTGATTTACTCCATGATTACAGCTATAGTAGACGCGAATAGTATAGCATGCGCATTCACCAATGTGGATTAGGGCTTAAAAATACTTGAACGAGGAGCTTTACAATGAACATTGCTGGTTTTGAATGGTTCACGATACTGATTGCCGTAGTAGGTATAGCGGTTAGTCTGGCGCTTTATTTCCTGCCCAGTATAATCGCCATATCGCGGCGGCATCGCAACGCCGCTGCCATCGTACTGGTAAATTTGTTTCTGGGATGGTCCGGCGTCGGCTGGATTATAACGCTGATCTGGTCGCTGACAAAATAGATTCTCCCACCCCCGCTTGACGCGCCCGCGCCTCTGAACTATGCTAGTGCCAATGAACGGCAAAATTATGCTTGTTGGCATCGGCCCGGGGCAGCCGGAAATGATCACTCCGCAGGCACGCGAGGCTATCGGGCGCGCCGGGGTGATTATCGGCCACCCAGACACACTGGCGCTTATCGCCATGCTGACACAGGGGAAAGAGCTACTGGCCGTAACCAGCAATCCGCTGGAGCGCTCGCGGCTGGCGCTGGAAAAGGCGCAAACCGGCGCGACTGCGGCAATTGTTTCCAACGGCGATCCGGGAATTTACGCCATCGCCGCCACCTTTTTTGGCTATCTGAAGGAGCATAACCTCAGCGCCGATGTCGAGGTTGTACCGGGGATTAACCTGGCGCTCTACGCCGCCGCACGAATAGGCGCGCCGCTGGGCGGTGATTTCGCCGCCATCTCGCTCACCGACCAATGCGCTCCGTGGGAAACCATCCAGAAAAGGATCACATCCGCGGCAGAAGCGGATTTCGTAATCGCGCTCTTCAACCCGCTGGGCAGGCTCGGCCCGGAGCGGCTCAAGGAAGCGCTAGCCATCATCGGAAGATTCCGCCGCCCCAACACCCCCGCCGGGTTGCTGAGCCAAGCCGCGACCCACAATGAGAATATTCTGATAACCACCATGGCGCAAATTGAGACCGAAAAACTCGCCGCTGATACACTCATCATCATCGGCAATTCGCAGACCTACACGCTGGACGGGCGCATGGTGACACCACGGCCATATCTACCTGGAGCGGGATATTAAAAAGGGAGCGTGCCGCTCCCTTTTTGGTACTTTAGGTTGAACCAGCCGCGCTGTTACTCGCCGGCTGCCTCGGCCTTGAGAAACACCTCTTTGGCATGAGCCGCCGCCGCCTTCATGGCTTCCATCACCGGCGCCAGCTTGGCCATGTCATACCCGACACTGATGACTTGCACACTTTGTGGTAGCTCCGCCAGGCTCAGGGGGCGCGCCTTCGGAGGGGGCGGGGGTTCGACCGGCGCGGCAGGAACGTTTTCTACAGGTTCCACCGGAGCATTTTCGTCCAACGAAGCATCAGACAAGGCGGGGACATCTTCGACGGGAGGCGCTGGGGGAA
Source organism: Dehalococcoidia bacterium (assembly GCA_009779255.1). GTDB lineage: Bacteria > Chloroflexota > Dehalococcoidia > Dehalococcoidales > UBA1222 > WREQ01. The sequence continues at coordinate 16,782 of WREQ01000006.1, read as the reverse complement.
CCGGCAGCTCTACTTCGGGAAGAGGCTGGAAGGCCTCGCCGGGCACCGCAGCACGAGAGATTATGAATGTGCCGAAACGCGGATTACTCACCAAATCGTGGCGAATAATAGCCTCGACATGAGCGGCATCCCACCACTCATCCTCCTCCATGAACTCGATTATCACGTCCGGGCGCGCCATGCGCTTGTGGTCAGCCATCAACCGCAACTCTTCCGGGCGCTCATCGGCGGCAAGCAGCGTCAGATCAGGCCATATCTGCCCCGTGCCATAATCACGATAGAGCTGCAGCAGATCCACCCACTCGTGCCGTCTGGAGATTTCCTTGGCGTTCCAGCGAGGGGCGTACCAGCCTGCCCTAAGGCCTATGTAGGTATTGAGCTTCGGGGTGTGTACCAGCACATCAGGCACCACAAACGAGGCGCGAATCAGGTTGTTAAACACGAGCTTTTTCGACTCCTCCGGATCATGCACCCAGTCTATGTTCAGCCCTTCGACGATGTCTTTTTCCAAGAAATTGTCAGTGTAGAAATCGTGCGTTTTGCCCAGCCACAGGCGGTCGGGAGCAAGCAGATGCAACAACGCCAGTGTCCCCCAGCGTTCGTAACCCTCACGGTACAACAGCCGGAACCGTTCGCTCACCACCGCATCACCTGCCGCGATAAAGCCGTCGAGATCAATTTTATCTTTAAGAAGATCAAACAGCGGATCGAACAGCCAGTGCATCAGCCCGTACACCGGATCATCCAAGAACCACTTCAGGTGGGACTGCACATCGATGCCTTCAAGAAACATCTCGCTCTTGACCGTATCGCAGGCCTCTTTCCAGCCCCGTCCCATGTCGTATGCCTTCTCGAGTTGGGCAGCGAAGCGTTCCCTGACGAAGGCAGTGCGCACTGCGTCAAAGAGACGATAAAACTCCGGACGCTCGTCATCAAAAAGCGTCACGACCTTGGGGGTTATCTTGATCGCGGGATGATCGGCAATATATTTTTTAAGTTCGTCGTAGTAATTCTGCCATGTATGTGCCATTTTATCTATCTCTCCACATGATTTAGTTGCCAACGGACGGCGCGCTTTCGCATATATGGGAGGCCGCCGCCGTGCCCGCCGCGCGGCGCACCGCAATCATCTCGGCCAGTATGCTGACGGCAATCTCCTCCGGCGTCTGCGCTTTGATGTTCAACCCAATGGGGCTATGCACATGCGCCAGCTGCTCTCGCGAGAAGCCTTTGGCCTCCAGCCGAGCGTAAACAGCAGCGTTCTTGGACTTGGAGCCAATCATGCCGATATATCTGGCCGGAGTCCTCAGCGCGCCCTCTAGCGCGGCTTCGTCCCCGTTGTGCCCATGGGTAACGATGACGATATAAGCGCCGCTACCGATTTCCATCTGCCGGTAGGCATCCGGAATTTCCAGCGCAACAGTAGCGGCGTCGGGAAAGCGCCCCGCCGAGGCAAACCCCGGACGCTCGTCAATCACGGTGACGCTGAAACCGCACATGACAGACATCCGCGCCAGCGGCACCGCTATATGCCCGCCGCCGAAGATATACAGGGGCGGGGCGGATTTGACCGGCTCGATGAAAATCTCGGTATCCCCGCCGCAGATCATACCAAGATCACCGGAAGGGTTCAGCTTGTACTCAAACTTTTTAGCCACGCCGCGCTTCAACACCTCCAGTGCTTCCTTTATGGCAGCGTTTTCCACTGCCCCGCCACCTATCGTCCCCATAATGGAGCCATCGGCGCGCACCAGCATCTTGGCGCCTTCCTCGCGCGGCGTCGAACCAGAAACCGCTATCACCGTCACTAACGCCGCTTCCTCTCCAGCGGCAGTGAGACGCACCAGCTCAGCGTAAATATCATTCTGCATAGCTACTCCCGCGCCAGGGGAAGGAAAACCCTGAGCGTCTTATTTTGCGATAGTACCGCCCCGGACACCACCCGCCCAATTTGCGGGTGACAGCGAGCCAGAATCCCGCCGGCCAGAGCAGCCACAGTGTTCTCCGCCGCCAGATCAGCCTTGTTAAGGAACGGCACGATGCGTGCCCCCGGAGGCGTATTTTGTATGATACCATGTTTGTCCGTCATCAGGGTAGTGATGACCTGCGGGGTAATTTCCTCACCCTCCAGCAACCCTGTGAGACTGGTGATAAACTCGACGCGGAAGGCCGTATCCCTACCTAGCAGCCTGCACAAGCCATCCAGCCCTACCACAGCCACCACTAGAGTGGTGCTTTGAGGAACCACCGGCTCGGTGGCATTGGGCGCCTTGACAGGCATCCGTGCCGCTCCGTCAGCCTCGTTGATTATGTAATCCGCCAACGCCAACCCGGCCAGCCGGTCAACCGTTTCCGAATGCAGCCCTTTGAGCTTGACTGCCTCCACACAGCGCCCAGCGGTTACATGGGGGTAACGCGCCAGTTCGCTCCCGATCTTTGCTATCAGCCGGTTTTCGTCTTCATCGACGGCCAACGATGGCGACTGGTGCGCCTCCGGCGGCATAATGCGCGTGGTGGTAGTGGTAATCACCTTTTTGCCCGCCCGAACCAGTTCCTCAGCCAGGGTAAACATGAGGCTGGTTTTGCCACCGCCCCCGACAACTGATATGACATCCCCGACCACAACTCCCAGAGCCTCCGCCAGACCGCCAGCGTGATGCTCCGCAACCGGCGCGGGTTTGCGCATCTCCAGCCACACCCCGCCTTCCTCGGTAATATGCACCACATCGCTCAAATTCCGCGTAGCGACGAGGGCTTTCAAATCGGTGACCGCCACGCGCCTGCGCCCAAGGCGGTCGTTGAGAAGACGGGATTCATCAGCAATGGCATCAATATCCGCCTGCGGGATACCCCTACCATAACCGCCGCCCACGAATGCCAGTCCGCCATAAGCCAGCACGCGGTGGATTTCGGACAGGATGGACGGCGCATCCATAATAAAGAAAAAAGCTCCGCGCAGGATAATAAGGTCAAAACTGCCGTCGGCAAATGGCAGCGCGTCCAAAGCGCTCGAAACTATTTTGATGCGCGAAGGCAGGCCACGGCTGTCAATCTGCTGTTCGAGCCAGGCGAGATATGCGGCATTGGAATCGGCGATAACAAGCTGCATCTCCGAATAACGCCCAGCCAGTTCGAAGGAAATGCCGCCGGAAAATGAGCCGAGCTCCAGCACCCTGCCTGAAGCGCGCCCGAAAGACCCGATTATCTGCGCCGCGGTGTATGGATATACATCGCGCCACAATTCGTTGACATCAATCAGATCGTTGATATCGATGGCAAACTCCTGCCGTTGAAATGCGCCAGTATGGCCTCCAGCACGCCGCCGGATATGGTGCGTCCCTTGTCGGAAATGGTATCAATATACTCAACCCTGCCACGCGGGTCTACGTCACCCGACTTGAGACCTTTGGTTACCGGCGTGCCGTCCCTGATCAGGCCGCGAATTACGCCGGGGATGGTAGTTTTAATCGATTCACCATCAACATAAGCAACTATGTCGCCAGCCTTGACCATGTCGCCGATTTGTTTGACTGTCCTGATGATGCCGCCACATGGCGCCCGCATCACGCGCTCGAAGGTATAGCCGCAGATGTCACCAGGGTTGCCGGTGTCCGGCTCGGCGATACCGCTGCGCAGCACGCGCCCCAGATTATGACCGCGGTTGGTCTCAATCACCACATGCACGTCCCTGCCAGCCTCGAAGCCAATTCCCAAACCGATGACCAGTCCAGCATCAGTAATACGCGTTCCCAGATTCTTCTTGGCGATGATGGCATCGACCACAACATCCGGCTTTATGTCGCCAAGAATAGTGTTGTCCGGATCCACGATAATGGCCATCTCCTCCGCTTTCCAGGCAGCCCGGGACTGGGTGGCAGAGGATACCAGTCGGGCGGTCCGGCCCTCGACGGTCTTGTAGCCATCGTAAACAGCCTCGCAGAAAGAAACATGCCGCCGCACCGCTTGGGGAGCCGACACGTCGGTCATAATGACCTTGAAATGGCTTTCAGCCAGCCGGCAGGCGACGGCGCTGGCCAATTCACCCCCACCGCGGATAAGTACCTTGAGATTTCTGACGCCCATATTTTGTATACTCGCTTTCACGACAGTAGCTATTTCAGTATTGTATTTTACCCTATTCGGGGATAACAATGAGATGGGCTGCCGGCAGGTGTACCCTGCAGGACTCACCAGTCTTGGCACAAAATGCGCCGGGGGCCGGGATCGAGGCGCTGACAAGATGCGCCGCCTCCCGGTCGCAATCTAGCTGAAAGCGATAGCTGACGGCCGATATGCCCCGCACCACTTGCAAAGACCGGGCGGAAAAAACATTCTCACCGCAACCATCAGTAAGCTCGACATACTCGGGGCGAATGCCGACAGCTGCCTGCTGCCCAACCTCAAGCCGCATATCCGGCGGCAGGACGCACTTGATTTCACTGTCCCACGCCCGGACATGAATCCAGACATGGTCAGGCTCGAAACGCGTCACTGCCCCGACCATGATGTTACGCACTCCGGTAAGACGGGCCACAGTACGATTCAGCGGCGCGAAAAAGACACGTTCCCGCAGGTCACACTGCTCGATGCGCCCTGCATGATAGACGGCAACGCGCGAAGCCAGCTTGTAGCCTTCCGCCAGATCATGCGTCACCATAAGCATGCTGCAACGATACTCCCGCTGCAGTTCCAACAGTTCCATTTCCAGCCGCTCCCTGAGCTGCGTGTCCAGCGCTGAAAAAGGCTCATCCAGCAGCAGAATGTCCGGATCCGGCGCCAGCGCACGGGCAATCGCCACACGCTGCTGCTGGCCACCGGAAAGCTGCCGGGGATAGCGGTCGGCAAGCGGGCTGACATTCATCAGGCCAAGCAGCCGCGACACCTTCTCTTTCACCTCGGCGGAAGGCAGGCCATGAATCGAATAAGCCACATTGTCGGCGACCGTCATGTGGGGAAACAGCGCGTAGTCCTGGAAGACGAATCCCACCCGTCTTTTCTGCGGGGGAAGATTAATGCCGGCCTCAGAGTCAAAAAGCACCTTGCCGCCCAGCTCGATGCGCCCTTCGTCCGGGCGCGCCAGACCAGCGATACAGGCCAGCGTCATGGTCTTGCCGGAGCCAGATTGCCCGAGAATGGTCATCAGCTCCCTATCCAGCGACAGGTCGATATCAAGCGTAAATCCCGGTAGCGCGCGTTTGATTCTGGCTTTGAGCATATTTGTCCGTTTCAGCTGATGATAACTCTTCTGGAACGGGAGGCACGGCGCTGCCAGTAGCTGACAGCCGCCAGCGCCACAACAGAAAATATCATCACGATGCCGGCCATCACAGCAGCACTTTGATAGTCGTTGGCCTGAATACTGAAATAAATGGCGACTGGTATTGTAGCGGTGCGACCGGGTATATTGCCCGCCAGCATCAGCGTAGCCCCGAATTCACCCAGCGTGCGCGCCAGCGCCAGCACGGTGGCAGCCGCTACTCCCGGCCAGGCCAATGGCATGGTCACCGTCCAGAAGACACGCCATTCCGAGGCGCCCAGGGTGCGGGCGGCGTCCTTGATGTTAGGCTCCACCTGCTCGAAGGCGCCGCGGGTGGTCATATACATCAGGGGAAAAGCCATCACCACTGCCGCGATGACAGTGGCCCACCACGAGAAAATGATGTTGACACCGATTTCCATCAGTATTTTGCCGATGGGTCCGTTGCGGCCGAATATCACCAGCAGAATGAATCCCACCACCGTCGGCGGTAGCACCATCGGCAGAATGAAAATGCCATCCATAATACTTCTGAAGCGGCCAGTGTAGCGCCCCAGCCAATGCGCCGCGCCGATGCCCAGGAAAAAGGTTATCGCCGTGGCGGTCAACACGGTGCGTACTGAAATCCATATCGGTGAAAGATAGGTGTCCATCATAGCGATGTGGTTTATTATTCCAACAATTCCCGTTTACAGTCACCCATAAACACAACAAAACCACCGTTAGCAGCGGTTCGCTATGCTATGTATACATCATCAGAGAGAAGTTGGCAAGTCCTGCCGCTTGCCCGATTACACCTAGGGCTCCGCGCACGGGAGGGGGAGGTTATCCATTTAAGACGAGACTGGCTCAGAACCCGTCACCCTAGTTTCCCCCGGCAGGACTTGCCATCTCTTGCCAGTAAGGCTGCTTGTGCCTGACAAGTACCAATATATCACAAACGATACAGCATGTCAAACACCGGGATGAGTCCAGCACAATATTGGACTTAGCAGCAGATAATCCTGGTATGTTGAGACAATCCGTGAGGGAATGTCCCTGCCTGCAGTTGATGCGTACCGCATGGTGAGGACGAACGATGTTGTAGAAGATAAGCCAGTCAGTGAGTTTACAGTTGAACTCATCAATGTCATCCAGCAGGGTGCCCTCATGCTATACCGCGAAGTCCATCCTGGAGTCCCGCCTCGGCGTGATGAAGGATTTGGTGGCGGGGAGTAACCTTCCACCTCCTCCGGATGCTTCGTCACTCGCAGGCTCATTCCTCCAGCATGGATTTATGACCAAGTCCATCCTGGAGGGAGTGTAACGACCGAAGGATCTGGTGGCGGAGGGGGTAACCGTCCACCACCCCACCGGATGCTTCGCTGCCCCTGAATCAAGTTCAAGGCTAAAGGCTCCAGCATGAATTTATAGCCGCACTGGATTGCGGGTTTGACCTGCAATGACTTTGAGGAAACGGGTCGTGAGTAATCAGTTTTGAGTCATGAGTTCAGTCCATTTACCAAAAGCGCACACACACAGGAATACCCGTTTTGATATATAATGCCTGTACCATGAGAGTTATCGCAGGCTCCGCCAAGGGCTTTCCGTTAAAGGTTCCTAAAGGCACACCGACGCGACCCGCCACCGAGCTGGTGCGCGGCGCCATCTTTTCCATACTGCAGTCTTCAGACAGCGGCATGGAGCGCATACTCGACCTCTTTTCCGGCTCCGGCTCGCTGGGTATTGAGGCGCTGTCGCGTGGCGCCGATAGCGTGGACTTCGTTGACCAGGAATCACGCTGCTGTGCTATAATCAGGGAAAATTTAGAGAAGACAAAGCTGTCGGGACGCGCCCGGGTACACTGTACGACAGTCGGTCGTGCCATATCCGCGCTCACAGGAACGTACGACATCGTGCTGATGGACCCGCCCTACAATGATACAGGCATCGGCGTCATCATTGAGCAGCTGGCGGCATCGAATCTGGTGAACGAAACTTCAACCGTGGTGATAACCCATTCCTCCCGCTTCAAGCTTGAACCGGCCTACGGGAGGCTGTCACTTAGGCGCGAATACCGCCATGGCGACTCGACCATTGCCATCTATCGTATCGAGGAGAAACATCTTGAGCATCGCGATTTACCCCGGTAGCTTTGATCCCCTTACCAACGGACACCTGGATGTCGCAATGCGCGCCGCCCGCATCTTCGACCGCATCATCATCGGGGTCTACGACACTCCCAGTAAAAAACTGATGTTCAGCCCGGAGGAGCGCGTTGAGATGGCGTGCCAGGCGGTCAGGGATATCCCAAATATAGAGGTGCAATCCTACTCCGTGCTGACCGTGGATTTTGCCAGGAAAGTCGGGGCGACAGTGATGGTGCGCGGCCTGCGCGCCAGCGCTGACTTTGAATTTGAGTTCGAGCTGGCCATGATGACCTACCAGATGGCGCCGGACCTGCAGATGATATGCTTTCTGAGCGCCCCGCAGTACCAGTTCCTGTCTTCCAGCCTGCTCAAGGAAGTGGCGCAGCTCGGCGGAAACATCGACGACTGGGTGCCCGCGCCGGTGGCACAGGCGGTAAAAGCCAGAGTTGCCACAATCAAGCGCCGGCCTCTGTAAAATTGGGGATTTAAGCGCGTTGTCGTATAATCTAACTACCAACTTCAAAGGAGTACAAAATGGCTTACAAGATTTCCGATGATTGCATCTCCTGCGGCGCCTGCGAGTCCGAGTGCCCCAACAAGGCCATCAGCGAAGGCGACAGCAAGTACGTCATCGACCCCGCACGCTGCACTGAATGCATCGGCAGCTTCGACAAACCGCAGTGCGCTGACACCTGCCCAGTCGGTGCCCCCGTCCCTGACACCGCAGGCTAGGGAAGACATTGGCACGTTAGGCAGCAGGTCCACCCGGCGAAACCCCAGAAGACCGCTTAATTCCCGCCGCCTGAAAACACATGAAGGCTCGCGTACGCGAGCCTTCATGTTATTCCTTTACAGAGAGCCTTCTGACAGCTTGTTATCGCGCCTTTATTTGAAAAAATCCTTGATGGAATTGAAGCTGTCAGGCAGCAGCCCCAGCACCAGCGGAAATTTATCCAGCAATAACTTGGCCAGCCATGATCCGCCGATGGATCCCGCGCCGACGAATTTGCCCCACACCGCCAGCAGCGCCCCCCAGAAGACAGCGCCGATAAATAATCCCAGCACCCCGCCCAGCAGACGATCCAGCCAGCCCAGCATCGCCAAGGATATAAGCCTGCGCAGCAGCTTGCCCAGCAAATCCGCCGCGATTATCACCACCAGGATAATGAGAACGAAAGCAACAATCTTGGCGATGTTTTCATTGGAAATGAACCTCAGCCAACCAGCCACCGTCTCGTGCATCCTGCCGGCAAGGAAAATCGCCAGGATAAACCCAACCAGACTGACCACGCCGCGAATGATCCCTCTCCCCAGCCCCGCGATTGCGGAGGCCGCCAGAACAATTAGAATTATAATGTCCAGCCAGTTCATATCAGATCTCCTTTTTTGCTGTAAACATCTTTCACCATCAAAATACGGTGTTTGATTTTATGCCCCCAGCTCCTGTGCCCGTTTGTACGCCGCCGCCTCGGCGCGCCTGACGATGCCGGAGAAATCCGCTTCGTCGAACACCTTGAGCGCTTCCGCCGTGGTGCCGCCGGGAGAGGTGACATTGCGGCGCAGCTCATCGAGGGACTTGTCCGACTCGCGTGCGTATTCCGCCGCGCCAATCAGGGTCTGGAAAGCCAGTTTCTTCGCCATTTCATCAGGCATGCCCAACTCCACGGCGCCAGTTATCAGCGACTCCAGAAACAAAAATACGTAGGCCGGGCCGGAGCCAGAAAGCGCCGTAGCCAAATCCAGAAAATGCTCGTAGCCAGTATAAATGGCGCGCCCCATGACGCATACGAGCGCCTCGACATGAGTGCGCTGTGAAGGCGTCACGTCCCGCGTGGCCGTCCATACCGTCATACCCTTACCAATCTGCGCCGGCGTATTGGGCATGGCGCGCACGATGGCCTGATGCCTGAGTCCGGCCTCCAGCGCCGCCAGCTTCCTACCGGCAACGACGGAAAAGACCAGAGACTTCGGATGGAGTTTGCCGGAAAGCTCCGCCATAACACCGTCCAGAATCTGCGGCTTGACCGCCAGAACGATAATTTCACCACGCAGTGCCGCTTCAAGATTGCTCTGCGTGGTATAGACGCCCATCTCACTCTTGAGTGTTTCAAGGCGCTCGACGCTGACGTCGCTGACGGATACGTCAGATGCATCAGCCAGATTATTTTTGATGACGGCGGCGGCCATGGCAGCGCCCATGTTGCCCCCACCGATAAAAGCGATTTTAAATAATCCCACTCCTGCCTTCCTTCCGGATTTATTTAACCACAATATTGACTAATTTGCCCGGCACGTAAACCACTTGAATCACCGTCTTGCCGGCGGTGTAAACCATGACCTTTTCGCTTTCCTGCGCCAGTTTTTTGGCGGAGGCCTCGTCAATATTCGCCGCCACCATCAGCCGGTCGCGTAGCTTGCCGTTGACCTGCACCACCAGCGGAATCTCTTCGTCTTCAACCAGCGCCGCGTCCCACTCCGGCCACTTCTGGTTGTGGATGGAGTACGCATAACCCAACCGCGCCCACACCTCCTCGGCAAAATGCGGTGCGGTGGGAGCGAGCAGTTTCAACAGCACACGAACGGCCTCCCGATAATCCTCAACCGGTACTGAGCCGTTCTCGCGCACTTTGCCCAAGAAATTGGAGAATTCCATCAACGCCGCAATCATGGTGTTGAAACGCAGCTTTTCCATATCACCGGTGACACGGCGGATGGTCTGGTGGGTAACACGAGACAAGTCTTTCGGCGACAGCCCTTCCCCACCACAGGCACCACCCTCGTAAGGCTCGAGTGCCAGTGACCAGATGCGCCCCAGCCAGCGCGCCAGCCCATAAATGCCGGAGTCGTCCCAGTCGCCACCCTGCTCCCACGGCCCGATAAACATCAGGTAGGCGCGCACCGTGTCGGCGCCCATTGCCGAAACATATTTGTCCGGGTTTACCACGTTGCCTTTGGATTTGGACATCTTCTGGTGGTCGTGTGTAATCGTGCCCTGGTTGAACAGTCGCAGGAACGGTTCGCCGAAGTCCAGCCGCCCCATGTCGCGCAGCGCCTTTGTGAAAAAGCGGGAGTAAAACAGATGCATCACGGCGTGTTCGCCGCCACCGGTGTAGATGTCCGCCGGCAGCCATTTTCCGACCGCATCGGGATTGAAAGCCCCATCCGCGTAGAGCGGGCTGGCATAGCGCAGAAAATACCACGACGAACACATGAAGGTGTCCATGGTATCTGTTTCACGCTTTGCCGCGCCGCCGCACTGCGGGCAGACGGTATTAACAAAACTGTCAACATACTTGAGCGGTGATTCGCCGGTTGGCTTAAACTCGGCGTTCTCAGGCAGCAGCACCGGGAGGTCTTTTTCCAGCACCGGCACGATGCCGCATTTTTCGCAGTGGACCATAGGAATAGGCGCTCCCCAGTAGCGCTGGCGCGATATCAGCCAGTCACGCAGCTTGTAACTGACGGTGCGCCTGCCCCAGCCGCGCCTGGCGATAAATTCGGAAATCTTGATTCCGGCCTGCTCACTGGGCATGCCGTCAAAACTGTCAGAATGCACCATTTCGCCGGGTCCGGTATAAGCCTCCGCAAGCGGCCGCCCATTCCAGTCCGGGGGTGCAACCACCACTTTTACTGGCAGCTTGTACTTTCCAGCGAAGATAAAATCACGTTCGTCATGCGCCGGCACGCCCATGACCGCCCCCGTCCCGTATGAAGCCAGCACATAATCGGCAATCCATATTGGCACATTCTCACCGTTCAAGCGGTTGATAACGTAGGCGCCGGTAAACACCCCGTCCTTTTCGTGTTCGGCGGACAATCTCTCTATTTCGGTGCGGCGCCGCGCTTTATCGATATAAGCCTCGACGGCGTCCCGCTGCTCCGCAGTGGTCAGCTTCCGCACCAGCGGATGCTCCGGCGCCAGCGCCATGAAACTTACACCGAAAACGGTATCCGGACGGGTAGTGAAAACGCGAATTTCCTTTTCCTCAACATCCGGATAATCCAACCCGAAAGAAAGCTCTGCCCCCTCGCTGCGCCCCACCCAGTTGGCCTGCATGATCTTGATGCGCTCCGGCCAGTCCAGACCGTCGTGTTTCATGAGTTCGTCGGCATACTTGGTAATACGGAAGAACCATTGCTCCAGATCGCGACGTGTCACTGGCGTTTCGCAGCGCCAGCACTCGCCATTGACCACCTGTTCGTTGGCCAGCACCGCCTGGCAGTTGGGACACCAGTTTACTGGCGCCTTGGCGCGGTATGTCAGCCCCGCCTCCCACAGCTTCAGGAAGAACCACTGCGTCCACCTGTAATATTCCGGCTCACAGGTGATAACCTCGCGGCTCCAGTCGTAAATGGCACCAATGCTTTTGAGCTGCCGGCGCATATTTTCGATATTGGACATGGTCCAAGTGCGCGGATGAATGCCGCGCTTGATGGCGGCATTTTCCGCCGGAAAACCGAAGGCGTCAAAACCCATGGGGTGCAGCACGTTATAGCCCTGCATACACTTGAAACGAGCATAGACGTCTGACGGCGCCATAGCGTACCAGTGGCCGATATGCAGATCGCCGGAGGTGTAGGGAAACATGGTGAGGGCATACCATTTCGGCCGAGGGTCATCGTCACGCGCCTGGTACAGGTTGTCGTCAGCCCAGCGCTGCTGCCATTTGGCTTCGATTTCGGAAGGATTATATTTATCTATCATACAAACCATCCTTTTACAGATTCCTTATTGTATCAAGCGTCCGAAAGGGGCGCAATCATTATAAACTAACCAGAACCACGTTTCTGCGTTATAACAAGCGCGAGGCGGAACCATGAAGAAGAAACCAATGATATCAGGAATTATCGTCGTAGCGCTGTCGGGAGCCGTGGCGCTTATGCTGGCGGCCGGCTGCGGAAAAGCGGCCAGCGGGACTCTGCACAGCCCAACCGACACCCCCACCGAGGCACCGACGGATATTTTGCGGGCGGACATTCCCAGCAGCCTGACCGGCACCTCGTGGCAACTGATTTCATACGGCGAGCCAGAAGCGTTAAAAACAGTCATCCCAGGCACGCGCCTTACACTAGTATTTGACGACACCGCCCGACTCAGCGGCAACGGCGGTGTAAACATCTTCGGCGGTGGTTACACCGTAACCAGCGGCAACCGGATTGCCCTCAATGACATGTTTTGGACAGAGATGGCAGCATTAGACCCCTCCTTCAACGAACAGGAATATGCTTACCAGCATCTGCTGGCGAAGTCCCACAGTTTTTCGCTTGAGGCTGGCGCGCTTGCTATCTACTGCGAGGACGGTCAGGTGCTCAATTTCATCGAGAAATAACTATATCGCAGCCGGTTGAGAGCGCAGACGCTCCATTTTTTCAATTCAACCCTCAAAAGTTGCCTCATTTCCCGTTTAGCCTTATGATTGTACGAAACTGTTTCACGGGAGCATCAATGGAAAGCCTTTACGCCATAATCCTCATAAACTTTGTCATTTTCATAGGCGTGAAGATAGCCGGCGGTCAGGCGCTGGATATACTGGCGCTCGCCCCTTACGAAGCCTGGACTCATCCGTGGCAGTTTCTCACCAGCATGTTCACCCACGCCTCCTTCATGCACATCCTGTTCAACATGTGGGCGCTGTATTTCTTCGGTTCGTCCATTTTGCAGATACTTGGCGCGAAGCGCTTCTGGCTGGTGTATCTGGCAGGCGGGTTGGCTGGCGGACTGGCTTTTGTTGGACTAGCCTATCTTGGAGACGCAACAGGCATGAACTGGCTGGGAAGGAGTTATTCCGCGGCTATCGGGGCTTCGGGGGCTATTTTCGCACTTGGAGGGGCGCTGGCGGTACTCAGGCCTAATCTCCGGGTGGTCTTCTTCCCCATTCCCGCCCCCATGCCGCTGTGGATTGCCATCATAGGCAGTTTCACGATTTTCACCCTGCTCTCAATCTTCACCGGCATGGGCGTGGCTTGGCAGGCGCACCTCGGAGGACTGGCCTTCGGCGCGCTGGCGGGGTGGTTTTACAAACGCCGCAGCTTCAACCGCTACCGCTGGAACTGACGACTGCGCCATCTGTCGTTCAAGGCAGCCAGATTCCCGGCATGGAACACTGCTAACTGACTGCTGACGACTACTTTTTCAGTTCTTTCTTGAGCGCATCTATGTCGCGCCGCATGGCCCGTTGGCGGCTGACAAGCATAACTACATAGCCGAACACCGCCAGCCAGATGATACCGTAGGCGGCAAACAGATACCACAGATTATCGCTATTCATCGGCACAAGCCTCCTTAAGCTTTTTTATTTCTCTTTCGTCCTTTTTAATACGAACGCGCACCTCCATGAGAAGCGCGTACAGAACGGTGAAAGCCGCGACGCTTACCAGTAGCGTCGCCAGCATGGACATGGAGCCTGCCAGACCCCCTTGAAAAATCATCGCGGGGGGATGCTGGGTGCGCGACAACTGGATGGACAGCGCCACGACAGGCACGTCCACAAAGCCAATAATACCCACCACAGCGGCGAAGCGCGCCCGGCGGTCCTCATCGGAGATATACGAGCGTATGATAAAGTAAGAAAGGTAAATCAGCCACAGCACCAGCGAGGCGGTCAACCTCGCATCCCATGTCCACCACACCCCCCATACCGGCCTGGCCCAGATGGAGCCGGTAATCAGTATAAGGGTGGTGAACACCAGCCCGATTTCCGCCGATGCGCTGGCTATCATATCCCACTTCTGGCTGCGATTCGTCAGATACACGATGCCAGCGACAAAGGTGATAAAAAAGGCGAAAAACGCCACCCATGCCACAGGCACATGGAAATAAAAGATGCGCTGAATCACACCCTGACCGGCGTCAGTGGGCACGGAAACGAAAACCATAAACAGCGCCACCAGCATCAGCAGCGTGCTTGCGACAAGCAATATTTTGAGTCTCAACACTTTACCTCCTCATTCTTCAAGAGCGTATGGGAAAACCAGGAATGGCACCACCAAGAAAATGGCGTCGAACGCCAGAAGTATCAGAAGCCACTGCAGCATATCGCCGCCCCAGCCGCTCCCAGCAAGCGACAGCGCCGAGGCCTTGACGGCGGCGATAAGCACCGGTGTAACGACCGGCAGGAACAGTATCGGCAGCACCATCTCGCGCGCTCGGGTATTGACCGCAAGCGCAGAAAAAATGGTGCCCACCGCCACGAAGCCAATCGTCGCCAGCAGCGTGGTGGCAATCAATTGCGGACGGAAGACATCAATGTTAAAAAGCAGCGCGAACACCGGCAAAATCACGATTTCCACTGCCAGCATGAACGCCAGGCTGCCGAGGGCTTTGCCGGTATATATCGCCTCGCGCGGCGCTGGGCAACCAAGCAACCCCTCCAAGCAGTTTTCCTCTTTTTCCGGTATAAAGGCACGGTTCAAAGCCAGCACGCCGGCAAAGGCGAAGGCCACCCACAATATTCCGGGAGCAACCTCCCTCATCAGTTCTGCATCCTGCCCGAAAGCGAAATTGAAAATCACCAGCACCAGCGCGGCGAACACCAGCACCGAGGAGATGATTTCACGCCCGCGTAATTCGGCAAGAATGTCCTTGCGCGCGATAGCCAGAACACACGGCCAGAATCTCACGGCTTCACCGCCCCTGCGCTTTCGCCGTATCTCTGCCTGAGCGTGGAAAGATCGAGATTGCAGGCGCGCTCGCTGAAGGCCACCCTCCCACGCTCCAATATCACCACCGCGCTGCAAACACCCAGCGCTCTTTCAAAATTGTGGCTGGTGAAGACGACCGTGCGTTTTTCCTCGTCCCAGCGGATAATCTGCCACAGCGAATCGAGAGCCTGCTGATCCAGACCTGTTTCCGGCTCGTCCAGCAGCAGCACGGATGGATTGTGAAGAAGCGCGCGCGCCAGAGACAGTCGCTGTTGCATACCGCGCGAGAAAGTGGCAAAACGGTCGTGGCGGCGCACGGTCAGCCCAACCATCTCCAGCACCTCGGAAATGCGTTTTTCACGGGCTTTGACTCCGTAGAGACGAGCATAGAAATCCAGATTTTCCTGCGCGCTGAGACTGCCATAGAGATAACTACTGTGCGCCACCAGCCCGATTCCGGCGCGCAACCGGGCGTTATCACCCAGCTCCACGCCGTTAATCAACACACTGCCGGCTGTAGGGCGCATGATGCCAGCCAAAATCTTGACAAGCGTGGTTTTGCCGGCGCCGTTGGGGCCGAAAACCGCCAGGATTTCGCCCGCGCCGACGCGAATATCAACGCCGCGCAACGCGCGATAGCCGCCGAAGGACCGGGTTAGTCCGACAGTTTCAATGGCATATGGTATGGATGCTGTAGTATCGCTCATGGCAATAGATTTATTGTAGCGGTTCGTCGCCCAAAGAGCCAGTTTACCAGCCTGATTGCATATGTTGCAATATTATGTTAACACGATAAGATGTCACGCCTGAAGCTGATCAATGGCGTTCGCAACTGCCGCAAGGCCGTATCCGCAGACAACTGTTTCTTCTACTATGTGGCGCTGCTGATACAGGGACAATCCGGATTATGCAGTAATGTCATGTGGCATTAGATCGAAAGATGCTTCATGCAAGTGGACTGAATAAGAAGAGCCTTCTATCGTATGCAGTGAGAAAACCACATTGAATGTCAATGCATCACCATTTATAAGAACATAATTACTTAAATAGTCGACGCCGTTATTCAGGCCTTTGGACAAATCCGCATCAGCAACAACATTCAGCACAGCTATTATAAACCGCTGGTTCTCAAGTGCGATGGTCCGCTTGGCTGTTATTGTGACGTTCAACACCAGGAAATTTTTGCCGTCTTCCGCCTGTATCGTATTTCCATCAATAGTAATGGAATCCATGCGGCTGGCACTGTTCAATGTTATGCTTGAATCGTAACTTTCATAAGTGTCACCGACACCATATATAGTCTGCGGAATAACTACGCACGACCCTAGGCTTGATACAGCTGCCAGCAATGATAAAACCGTAGCAAGCACCAAAAATCGCTTCATCGGAAAGCTACGACATTGTAACAAACGTTGCAAAAACATTATTTACCACATACGCATCATAATCGAAATATTGAACGGAGGCATCATGATTATCATTCAGCGACATGATGAATTGCCGACAGCCATGTATTACACTATCTCAAATTCAGCATATACCCAGTGACTAGCGGTATCGCGAATAGGGGGATTGCCGGGTTCAGAAGGGTCAGTCACAACTTTGTAAAGGCTTTCTGAAAATTGCGTTACGATTCGGTATGTGCCTTTTTCAAGATTGCCATAGTAGAAGTTTATACCATACCAAAGCTCTTTTTGGGAGTGTGGTGCGAGGACAAAAGGAATCAAAAACGTAAATATATCGCGGACAGGTTCA